>JAEZWE010000201.1 GCA_023420435.1 Bacteroidota bacterium | reverse complement strand
AATATGGTTCGTGCAATTGTTGGAACCATGGTAGAAATTGGTTCCGGGAAAATACAACCCCAAGATTTAAGGAAAATTATTGAAGATAAAAACCGAAATTCTGCCGGAACTTCAGCTCCTGCACAAGGACTTTTTTTGGTGGATGTAGGGTATAATTTTTAAAAAAAAAAATGAAAAACCAAACGACTTGGAAAATTATTAAAAGACTTTTTACCATCGGAATGAAGTTCCGAAGTTGGTTTATAGGTGCATTAATCATTTCTGTTGTTTTATCAGTTGTTTCTACTTATCGACCGTATTTGTCGATGATTATTGTGGATGAAGACATCATTCAGCTGAAAGACAAATCAGCTATGATGAAACACATTTACATTTTTGTTGCCTTGGTTTTTTTTGAAACGATTTTAAATTTTTTCTTGGTTTATTTTTCAAATTTTATTTCACAAAATGTCATCCGTGATATTCGTGAAAAATTATATAATAAACTCATCTATTTTCGAACTGCTTTTTTTGATAAAACCCCTATTGGACAATTAGTTACCAGAGCTGTTGGTGATGTAGAAACGATTGCAACAGTTTATACAGACGGTTTTTTAATGGTTTTTGGAGATGTTTTACGAATCATTTTTGTTTTGGTGATGATGTTCCAAACCAATGTGGATTTAAGCTATATTTCTTTGGCGATATTACCTTTAATGGTCATGATTACGAGATTTTTCCAAAAACGTTTGAAAAAAGCATTTGGTGAGGAAAGAACCTGGACTGCCAACCAAAATTCATTTGTTCAGGAAAGATTATCCGGAATGCCTATAATTCAAGTTTTTGGAAGAGAAGAATCAGAATTTAGAAAATTTGATTCCATTAATATCACTTTAAAGAAAGCTTTATTAAGAACGGTTTTTATATTTTCTCTGTTTTTTCCTGTGGTGGAATTAATATCTTCTCTTTTTATCGGTTTTATCCTTTTTTATGGAGGTTATGTGAAAATTACCGCAGGAGAAGTTATTGCTTTTATACAGTATATTTCGATGTTAATACGGCCTTTAAGGCAAATTGCGGATCGTTTTAACAATATTCAGCGTGGAATTGTTGGGGCAGAAAGAGTTTTAGGTGTGATGGATGAAAATTTTGCGATGCCGAATTTGGGAAAAATTCAGAAAAATGAATTTGAGGGAAAAATTGAATTTCAAAATGTCCGCTTTTCTTATGATGAAAAACAGGAGGTTTTAAAAGGAATTAATTTTGTGGCAAATCCGGGAGAAACGGTAGCTATTGTTGGCGCCACTGGAGCCGGAAAATCGACCATTATTAGCTTGATTACCAGATTGTACGATATAAATTCCGGAAAAATATTAATTGATAATATTGATCTGAAAGATTATGAATTGTACAATTTAAGAAGTCATATTGGGGTGGTTTTGCAGGATGTTTTTTTGTTTCATGGAAGTATTTTTGAAAATTTGGCTTTTGGTGACGATACAATCACTTTGGAAAAAATTCAAAAAGCAGCTTCCGAAATTGAAGTAGACGAATTCATCCAACAACTTCCCGGTGAATATGATTATGTTGTCAGCGAAAGAGGTTCCTCCATTTCTCTTGGTCAAAGACAACTTTTATCCTTTTTGAGAGCCTATCTTTCAGATCCTAAAATTTTAATTTTGGATGAAGCCACTTCTTCTATTGATCATGAAAGTGAAAAACTGATTCAAAGAGCTACCGAAAAAATCACCAAAAACAGAACTTCAATCATTATTGCGCACCGTCTTTCAACGATTGAGAAAGCCGACAAAATTATTGTGATGGATAAAGGTAAAATTGTAGAAATCGGGAAACATCTGGAACTTTTGGACAAAAATGGATATTATGCTACTTTGTACAAAGCACAATTAAAACATGAAGTTGCGGGTGACGGAATTCACGAAATTTAAAAATTATGGATATTAATATAAATGACGAATTTCAGGTTTTGAAAGACGAATTGATAAAACTGAATATAGAAATTCTAAAAATTGTAAAAGTAGGAAACGGAAGTATGGATTTCCATGAAGTGTACTACAAATCACCAAAATACGACGAAGTAAAAACGGTATATGTACAAAGACATAAGCTGGATGAACTCATTAAGCAGTTTCAGGAAGCTTACGCGTAATTATTGAACTCCAAGAGGTGAAAAACCGAGATCTTTTTTCCAAATTTCACCAAATTTCCCCGTCAAATATTTTGAGATAATTTGATTGTTTTTTGTAGAATGATGGTTTTCTCCCGGAATAATCACACAACCTTTATTGAGGATTTTGATGCCGTATTTTTTCTCAAATTCTTTGTTGTAAACCGGTACAAATCCATAATGAACTATTACGGCTTTGTTTTCTTTCAGTAATAATTGAAAGTTTTCTTCCGTTGCGAAATATGGAATTTCAACGGTGTGACTTTGTTTTTTAACGGAATCATTATTGTTGTTAGTAGAATTCGTTAAAGGATGTTTATTTTGAGCAAAAAACAATCCTACACAAAAAGTTAGAAAGACAAATACAAGAAAACAGTTTTTTAAAATTTCCATTAACAAATTTCTAACTAGATTTAAAATTTTCACAAAAGTTAAATCCAGTTAGCAAATCTGTTTTGTTAATTAAAAATTTTAACTATTTACGGGTTTAGGAATTCTGGTTTCTCTTTTTGTTAAGGCTTTTTCACTTCTTTGAAGTTCTACAATGATACTTAATGCAAAAGCAGCAGCAGCAGCAACGAAAATAGAGTAATCTAATGGTGCTTTTACCTCTAAATGAATCATGGTGGTTTGTGCTAAAATAAGCAAAAGAAAACCTGTAGCTCTAGCAATAAAAGGTGTTTTAAAAGAAACAAGAAGTAGAATCGCTAATCCTATTTGGAAATAATTTGTAGCATTTTCTAAAATGTGAATCATTTTTTGTGAAAAATAGGGATTAAGAACCTTATCATAGTCCAATAATCCTTCCCAATTTCCCCATTCACTGTCTTTCTTTTTTAGGAGTCCGTAACGATACGCAACTGCGGCTAGCATTCCGACGCTCAAAGCGATGCGCAGTAGCCATTCTGCACATTTAATTTGAAAATTTTTCATGATAGTTTATTAGGTTAGGTAAAGTTGGTTTCATATTAATTTAATTTCATTACAAAATTTTAATTTTTTCTTACACGATTTACAATTTTTATCTCTTGTGCTTTTGTAAAATCAGTAAAAACTTTTACTATAATTTTAACCATCATTTGTATTGCAAGTATAGGGTTAAATAAAAAACCGTCCAATAGTAGTGGACGGTTTTTCCCTATAAATAGGGGGTTTTTTATAAAATCCCGGCTATTTTTTACATCATTCCCGGCATTCCTCCACCCATAGGCATGGCTGGTTCATCTTTTTTTACTTCAGTAATTACACATTCAGTAGTTAATAACATCCCGGCTACTGAAGCAGCATTTTCTAATGCAACTCTTGTAACTTTAGTTGGATCGATAATTCCGGCTTCCAACATATTTACATATTCATCAGATTTTGCATTGTATCCAAAGTCTCCACTTCCGTCTGCAACTTTGGCAACAATTACAGAACCTTCTCCACCAGCATTAGCTACAATTTGTCTTAAAGGTTCTTCAATGGCTCTTTTTACAATTTTAATTCCGGTATTTTCATCTTGGTTTGCACCTTCCACATTTAATCCGGCAATAGCTCTTACTAAAGCAACACCACCACCAGCAACAATTCCTTCTTCAACAGCTGCTCTTGTAGCATGAAGTGCATCATCAACACGATCTTTTTTCTCTTTCATTTCTACTTCAGAAGCAGCACCAACATAAAGAACAGCTACACCTCCAGCTAGTTTTGCTAATCTTTCTTGCAATTTTTCTCTGTCGTAATCTGAAGTTGTAGTTTCCATTTGCGCTTTAATTTGGTTTACACGACCTTTAATTTGCGCTTCTTCACCACCACCGTTTACAATAGTAGTGTTGTCTTTATCAATGGTTACTTTTTCTGCAGTTCCCAACATTTCCAATGTAGCATTTTCCATAGTGAAACCTCTTTCTTCAGAAATTACTTGTCCACCAGTTAAAATAGCGATGTCTTCCAACATGGCTTTTCTTCTGTCTCCAAAACCTGGAGCTTTTACCGCAGCAATTTTTAAAGAACCTCTCAATTTATTTACTACTAATGTTGCTAAAGCTTCTCCTTCAACTTCTTCAGAAATAATTAAAAGTGATTTTCCTGCCTGTGCTACAGGTTCCAAAACTGGTAATAATTCTTTCATTGATGAGATTTTTTTCTCCACCAAAAGAATGTAAGGATTATCCAATTCTGTAGTCATTTTTTCAGGATTTGTTACAAAATATGGAGATTGATAACCTCTGTCGAACTGCATTCCTTCTACCACATCCACAGTAGTGTCAATTCCTTTTGCTTCTTCAACTGTAATGACACCTTCTTTTCCAACCTTTCCAAAAGCTTCAGCGATAAGGGAACCAATAGTTTCATCATTATTAGCAGAAACTGAAGCTACTTGTTTAATTTTGTCTGTTGAATCTCCAACTGCTTGAGACTGAGATTTTAAATTAGCAACAACCGCAGTTACAGCTTTGTCAATTCCTCTTTTTAAATCCATTGGATTTGCGCCTGCTGCAACGTTTTTCAAACCTTCACGAACAATTGCCTGAGCTAAAACAGTTGCTGTTGTAGTTCCGTCTCCTGCAATATCGTTGGTTTTGGAAGCCACTTCTTTTACCATTTGTGCTCCCATATTTTCAACTTTGTCTTCCAGCTCGATTTCTTTCGCAACGGAAACACCGTCTTTGGTAACGTGTGGCGCACCGAAAGATTTTTCGATGACTACGTTTCTCCCTTTTGGACCCAAAGTTACTTTTACTGCATTTGCCAATGCGTCAACACCTCTTTTCAGGGCGTCTCTTGATTCGATATCGAATTTTATTTCTTTTGCCATAATTTTTTAGATTTTAGACGTCAGATTTCAGACGTCAGATTTTAGTTAATAATTTTTAAAATAAATAACACCAAATTTCAGTCTGAACTCTATCCCAAGATTCCCAATAAATCTCCTTCTCTTACAATAAGAAAATCTTTTCCATCCAACTTCAATTCAGAACCTGAATATTTCCCATAAAGTACTCTGTCGCCCACTTTTACGGTAGTTGGTTCATCTTTTTTTCCAGGTCCAACTGCAACTACAGTTCCTTCTTGCGGTTTTTCTTTTGCTGTGTCCGGAATAATAATTCCTGATGCGGTAGTAGTTTCAGCAGCGTTTGGCTCGATGAGAACTCTGTCTGCTAATGGTTTGAAATTTACTGACATAATAATTATTTTTTTTAAATATTTTCTGTGCTCAATTTCTCCAACTTTATACCATTCGAAGTTTCAAGTTTCAAGTTTCAAGTTTCAAGTTCAAATTGGCAGACTTTAAATATTGGGGTGAAATTTTGGCAGAAAAAAAGTTATTTCAAAATTTTTTGAAATAACTTTTTTTTCATTTTTTATAAAAATATCAATTCTTTTTTCCGGCAGCTTGCATTGGGTTAATGGTTTCTTTAGCAGCTCCGCGTCTTGCTTCTTCACTTTTTTGTTTGAAAACCTGAAATTTGGAGTTTGTTTCAGAAGTTTTTTCTCCCCATACATTATTGGAAGTGTCAATATCTGCTGTTTCACGCATTGGATCTATCTGAATCGATTTAACTTTTTGATCAAAATAATAAGTTTTAGAAACACTGTTTTCATCCTTTCTCCATATTTGAGCAGGAATTTTATCTTGTTTCTTCGTTCCATCTTCAAAGATGAATTCCAAAATAATAGGCATTACCATTCCTCCTTTATTGGTGAAATCCAATTGATAAGCTCGAATATTTTTTAATTTTTCAATATCTGCTGAAGAAGGTTTCTCCAAATTGTCGGTTGTATTGGTATATTTTTTAGAAGTGTCCACTTTTTCCATTCCACGAGCATATCTCCAATAGAAATCACGTGTTTCCTTATCGATGTCAGTATAAAATTGGATGTTTTTATCTTCTCTGTTCCGAATTTTTGAAATATCTTCAAAATCGTTAAGTTGAGGTTTATCAACTGTATAGCTGCTTTCTCTTGGTTTAGGATTTACATTAAAATCAGGTTCTGCAATGGTTACTTTGTCCAAAGAAATATCCACAGGATCAATGCCATAAAACCAACCTCTCCAAAACCAATCCAGATTTTCTGCACTGGCATCGTTCATCGTTCGGAAAAAATCTGCAGGTTCCGGATGACGAAATGCCCATCTTTTGGAATAGGTTTTAAATGCTTTGTCAAAAAGTTCTCTTCCCATAATTGTTTCGCGAAGAATATTCAATCCAGTTGCCGGTTTTGCATAAGCATTGGGTCCGAAATGAATAATATTTTCAGAATTTGTCATAATGGGTTCCAGTTGATTTTTTGGCAATTTCATGTAATCCACAATAGCATGAGCCGGACCTCTTCTGGAAGGAAATTTGTTATCCCAACGTTCTTCTGTAAGATATTCTACAAAAGTGTTCAATCCTTCATCCATCCAACTCCATTGTCTTTCATCAGAATTGATAATCATAGGAAAGAAATTATGTCCAACTTCGTGAATAATAACGCCAATCATTCCATATTTTGTGGCTTCAGAATAGGTTCCGTCTTTTTCTGTTCTTCCATAATTGAAACAAATCATTGGATATTCCATTCCATTAGAGGCCTCAATGGATTGTGCAACAGGATAAGGATAAGGAATCGTAAATTCGGAATAGGTTTTTATCGTGTGAGCAACCGCTTTTGTTGAAAATTTGCGATATAAACCGTAAGCTTCTTTAGGGTAAAGGCTCATAGCCATTACATTATTTCCATTTTCTGGAATGGTAACGCGCATCGCATCCCAAATAAATTTTCTTGAAGACGTCCATGCAAAATCACGCACATTTTGCGCCTCAAAAATCCAATTTTTTCTTTGTTTGGATTTAGATTTTTCTGCTTTTTTTGCTTCTTCTAATGTTACAATTTCTATTGGTTCAGAAGCGTTTTGAGATTGTTTGTATCTTGATAATTGGGATGAGGACAAAACTTGATCATAATTTTTTCCTTCTCCCGTTGCTGCAACAATATGATCTGCAGGAACATTCATTGAAACTTTATAATTTCCGAAAGTAAGCGCAAATTCTGCACGTCCTGAAAACTGATTATTTTGCCAGCCTTTGAAATCACTGTAAACACACATTCTTGGAAACCATTGCGTCATTGTAAACAAATGATTTCCGTCTTCAGGAAAATATTCGTAACCACCACGTCCTCCTTGTTTCATTCGATCCGGAATATTGTAATTCCAATCAATTTTAAGAATAATTTTTTCTCCGCTTTTTAAAATATTGGGAAGATCAATTCTCATCATCGTTTTATTAATGAAATAAGGAATTGGTTTTCCGGAAACATCCGTTACTTTTTCGATATTAACCCCGAAACCATTGTCTTTTGCCGGCAAATCGGTAATTCTTAAACGATCGGTGTTAGAAGTGTCAGGAAGTGTAGAAGATGCTTGATAATTAGCATTTTTAATGCTTGATTGCTGGTTTTCATCCAACTGTAGCCACAAATATTCTAAATTATCGGGTGAATTGTTGTAATATGTAATCGTTTCCGAACCTTTTAAATTTAATTTTTCTTCGTCCAAATACGCATTAATTTCATAATCCGCTCTTTGTTGCCAATATTGAGATCCGGGAGCTCCTGAAGCAGTTCTGTAAACATTAGGTGTAGGTAAGATGGTACCTAATTGCTCAAATTTATTTCCATGATTGCTTGCTGGATTATTTTGATGATTTTGTGCCAATATCCCAACGTAAAAAAGAATAAAAGCTAAGCTAAACCGAACATACATAACGATGAAAATTTATTTAGAAATTAAGTGAAAGATTTCAAAATTAATAAAATTTGTTGAGTTTTTATGGGGAACGTTACAAAAAGTATGAATTATGGGATTCTTTCCAAAGCCATTTTTAGTGCCAGTGCAAAAACTCCTGAAGAAATAAAAAGGATCCAATCTCTTTTTGAAACTTTGAAAATTTTTGTGAAGAGGTAAAATATTAATAAAAAAATCGCCGCTAAGAAAATTTGTCCAATTTCAACACCGATATTAAATCCTAAAAGGGGAAACAAAATATTTTGCTCTTCTGCTAACATTATTTTTACCGTATTCGCAAAACCTAAACCATGAATTAATCCGAAAAATAAAGCCAGAAAATAGTTGGTTCTGATTAATCGGTTTTGTTTTTTACTAAATAAAATATTGTCTAAAGCGGTTAAAAAAATGGTAACAGGAATCAGAAATTCAATCCATTTTGAAGGAATTTGTACAATTTCTAAAGAACTTAAAACTAAAGTTGCAGAATGACCTAAGGTAAAAGCAGTAATCAGAATCAGAATTTTTTTTAAATCTTGGTAATTGTAAACTGCCATTAAAACCAAAAGAAAAAGCTGATGATCCAAAGCGTCTAAAGAAATAATGTGTTCCCATCCCAATTGAAGGTAAAATAGAAAATCTTGCACGGTTTTAATTTTTAAAGAATCACGAAAATAATGATTATTTTTGACTAAATTTTTTCCCGAAAAATGAAAAAAATAATTCTCCTTATCTTACTTTTCGGTTTTTTCTTTTCAGTTTTTTCTTTTAAAATACATCCTTATCATGTAGGTTCTGTTGAATTTGTTTTCAATAATAAGTCGAAAACCTTTGAGATTACAGGAAAATTTTTCACTGACGATTTGGAAAATGCCATCAACAAAAAATATGGATCTTCACTTTTTTTTAGCAACCCAAAAGATCATGCTAAATTCAATGAATATTTAAAGAAATATAGTGAAGAATATTTAAAACTGAAAGCAGATCATCAATTCGTTAAAATTAATTATTTAGGTTTTGAAGAAGATCAGGAAGCTGTCCGTATTTACTTGGAATCTGAACCTGTTAAAATTCCGAAAAAAGTGGAAACTTCTTTATCTATGCTGTACAATCTTTTTGATGACCAAATGAATATTGTTCACGTTATTGTGGGAGGACAAAGACAAAGCCATAACTTAACTTATCCAGAACGTTATTTCTACAAAATATTTTAGCTCAAATCTGCTTCAACATTTTTTGTGAAATTCAACAAATCGGGAAAGAAATGGTCATAATGATTTTGCAATTTTTCCTTATTTTCTAAAAAAAAATGAAAAACAGGAATATCTTTCTCCAAATATTTTGCTTTGTTTAATACGTTTTGCATACTGAAATCAATTCCCCAGTTTTCACGGTAATTATAGAGCCAGTCATCATTTTCCATTCGCTGCAGTTTCTGATGAAAACTTTCAGGGAAAAAATTTAAATTTTGTTTTAAAACAGAATATATTTTTTTGGAATGCTCTTTCAGTGTAAGTCCGGGAAATATTTTTTCGTCATTTGCCAAAAAATAATCCATTGCCACATCTACAAACGCACCGGAATAAAGTCTTACCAGTGGACTGAAAATCTTTTTTGCTTCCGAAATTTCGGGATGAGTATCCGTAAAAGTATCCACCGCTCGATGCAAGGAAATCCCTTTCTGAATTTCTTTGGGAAACGAAAAACGCTCACTGTTTCGGATATAATCTTCCAAAAACTGCCCTGTAATTTGTCCGTCCGAAAAAGCCAGGAAAGAATGAGCGAGGTAGTTCAAAATAATTATGAATTATGAATTATGAATTATGAATTAAGAATTAAGAATTAAGAATTAAGAATTTCAATTGATAGACTTCTAAAATCTAAAATCAAATATCTTGCTTCTTGGTTCACGAATCTAATTAAAAAAGTCTTTCATGAAACTCCTCAATTTTGCTCACTTCTTCAATTTTAATTCCGAATTTTCGTTTTGGAATTTTGTTGAGATTTGAAATAAAAATTTTGTCGTATCCCAATTTTTCAGCTTCAGAAATACGTTGTTCAATTTGCGGAACAGGACGTATTTCTCCACTTAAACCAATTTCTCCGGCAAAACAGTATTTTTCCGAAATGGCAATATCTTCATTCGATGAAAGAATGGAAGCAATCACCGCCAAATCCAAAGCCGGATCGTCCGTTTTTATTCCGCCCGTAATATTCAGGAAAACGTCTTTTGCACCAAGTTGAAAACCAGCTCTTTTTTCTAGAACAGCGAGCAACATATTCAATCTTTTGGAATCAAAACCGGTGCAACTTCGTTGAGGAGTTCCGTAAACAGCCGAACTTACCAACGCCTGAATTTCCAATAACATCGGTCGGTTTCCCTCCAAAGTTACGGCAATGGAATTTCCGGAAAGTTCTTCAAATTTTTTAGTAATGAGGATTTCCGAAGGATTTTTAATTTCCTTTAAACCTTGTGAAATCATTTCGTAAATCCCGATTTCTTGGGTAGAACCGAAACGGTTTTTGTTGGCTCTTAAAAGTCGGAAAAGATGATTTCTGTCGCCATCGAAATTCAAAACGACATCCACCATGTGTTCCAAAACTTTCGGACCTGCAATTTGCCCGTCTTTTGTAATATGCCCTACCAAAATAATCGGCGTATTGTTTTCTTTTGCAAATTTTATCAGTTCGTTACTGCATTCCCGGATTTGCGAAACTGTTCCCGGAGAACTTTCCAATAATTGCGAATGTAATGTTTGAATGGAATCCACAATCATCAAATCGGGTTCCAGTTTTTTGGCTTCGTGAACTATTTTTTCAGCCGAAACCTCGGTAAACAAAAAACAATTTGGGTTTTGAATATCTGTTAAACGGTCTGCTCGCATTTTAATCTGTGACGCACTTTCTTCGCCGGAAACATAAAGAATTTTTTTCTTCATTTTCAAAGCGAGTTGCAACAGCAAAGTCGATTTTCCAATTCCCGGTTCTCCACCGATGAGAATGACGGAACCTAAGACAATTCCGCCGCCCAAAACGCGGTTTAATTCTTCAGAAATGGTTTTTATTCTCGGTTCTTCACTGGTTTCCACTTCAATAATGTTGATGAGATGGTTTTTCTTTTTATCAGTGGAATTTTTTGAAGATTTTTTCTCTACAATTTCTTCCACCAAAGTGTTCCAGGAGCCACAATTTTTGCATTGTCCCATCCATTGCGAAGACTGGCTTCCACAGTTTTGACAGTAATATGCTGTTTTTAGTTTTGACATGTTGCGAAGGTCGGGAAAATTTGTGAATTTCACGACAGCGTCACAAGGTTTTAACAGATGATTAAATATCTTATATATTCAAAATTTTTAATAAAAATATTAAGAAATAATAATAAAAACTCTGTATTTATTAGGTTAGAAATCATATGAAAAACTTGCCTCACATTCCAAATTCCTTTAACTTTGCACAAACCTAAATCTAATGAGTAAAAAGAACACCAAGTACATCTTCGTAACGGGAGGTGTAACTTCTTCACTTGGGAAAGGAATTGTCTCAGCTTCTCTCGGACTTCTCTTAAAATCACGCGGCTTTAATGTAACCATTCAAAAATTAGATCCCTACATCAACATCGATCCGGGAACTTTGAATCCTTATGAACACGGAGAATGTTATGTAACTGAAGACGGTGCAGAAACCGATTTGGATTTAGGTCATTACGAAAGATTTTTGGACTCGCCGACTTCGCAAAATAACAATGTAACAACGGGGAGAATTTACCAAACCGTTATTGATAAAGAAAGAAAGGGGGATTTTTTGGGAAAAACCGTTCAAGTTATTCCGCATATTACGAATGAAATTAAACGCAGAATAAAAATTCTCGCGAAACAAAATTATGATATTATTATCACAGAAATTGGCGGAACAGTGGGAGATATCGAGAGTTTACCCTATATTGAATCGGTTCGTCAGTTGCAATGGGAGTTAGGAAAAGGAAATTCAATGGTGATTCATTTGACCCTTCTTCCCTATCTTTCTGCAAGTGGCGAATTGAAAACGAAACCTTCGCAACATTCTGTTCGTCAGTTGATGGAAAGTGGAATTCAAGCGGATGTTTTGGTGTGTAGAACTGAACATAAAATTCCAAAAGAATTGAAGGCCAAATTGGCGCAATTCTGTAACGTAGATTTGGAAAATGTAATTGAAAGTATCGATATGGATACGATTTATGAAGTTCCTTTATATCTTCAGAAACAAAATTTCGACGATGTGGTTTTAAAGGAATTGAATTTAAAATCAGATAAAAATGCTGAATTAAAAGACTGGAAAAACTTTCTAAAAAGGTATAAAAATCCAAAAAAATCGGTAGAAATTGCTTTGGTTGGGAAATATGTTTCACTTCAAGATTCTTATAAATCTATTGCGGAAGCATTTATTCATGCAGGTGCAGATTTGGAAACCGAGGTGAAATTAAGATGGGTTTACAGTGGAGATCTCACTGCGGAAAATGCAAAAGAAACTTTTAAAGGAATTGACGGAATGCTGATTGCTCCAGGTTTTGGAGATCGCGGAATTGAAGGAAAAATTTTAGCTGCAAAATTTGCCCGTGAAAATAAAGTTCCATTACTGGGAATTTGTTTGGGAATGCAAATTATGACCATTGAATTCGCCAGAAATGTTTTGGGAATGGAAAAAGCTAATTCTATGGAATTTGACCAATCTACACCAGAACCCGTAATTTCCTTGATGGCAGATCAAAAAAATGTAGTGGATAAAGGTGGAACGATGAGATTGGGAGCTTGGAAATGTGCCTTAAAAACCGGTTCTAAACTGAATGAAATTTATGGAGTAAGAAATATTTCCGAAAGACACCGTCATCGATATGAATTCAATTCAGAATTTATTCAAAATTTTGAAAAAGGTGGATTAATTCCTACAGGAACCAATCCGGAAACCGGTTTGGTAGAAACACTGGAACTGAAAGACCATCCATTTTATGTTGGTGTTCAGTATCATCCGGAATATAAAAGTACAGTGGAAAGTCCGCATCCGCTTTTCAAAGCTTTTGTGAAAGCTGCTACGAAAAAATAAAAATATGATGCTCCGTTTTTGGAGCATTTTTTAATGGACTTTTTGGAAGTGGGTTAAAAAAAATCAGTATTTTTGTCACCTCAAAATTTTAGGCAAGAGTTTTGTGAAATTTCAAGCCTATTTAAAAGAATAAAATGCAACAAAACAACGGATTAGACCGAAGTCAGATTATTACTTTCATGCTTTTTTCCCTAATTTTAATGGGATCAATGTTTTATTTTCAGAATAAACAAAAGAAAGATTTGGCAGCTCAGGAAGCAAACAAGCCTAAAACCACACAAGTTACCAGTGCAGTAAAGCCAGCTGCCGCTTCAAATCTCAATAATAATTTAACACCGAATTCCATTCAAACCGTTCAGCTGAAAAATGATGAACTGAATTTGGAATTTTCAAGTTTGGGAGGTCAAATTTCAAAAGTAGAGTTGAACAAATACAAAGCGTACGATCAAAAAACAGATGTAGCTGATCTTCCATTGTATTTAATTAATAAAAACAATGCGAATTATGGATTTGTATTTAAGGATAAATCCGGAAAATTAATTAATACCAAAGAAGTTGTTTTTTCACCTGCTGTTGCCGGAAATGTTATCACGATGACCGGAAATGTTGGTGGAGCAACAATTCAGTTTATTTATACTTTGCTTCCGAAGTATACCGTTGATTTTAAAATTAGAACGCAAGGTCTTTCACAAGTAACAGTCGATTCAAAAGCGGGTTTTGTTTGGGACTACAATGTTAGAAATGTAGAAAAGGGTAGAGCTCAGGAACAGGCACATTCCGAATTTTCCTATGCTTTCAATAATTATAAAGATTATGATTATGATGGAAGAACTACCATGGAAGAACCGGAGGAAACCTTGAATTGGATTGGTGTAAAACAACAGTTTTTTGCTTCTATAATTGAATCTAAAACCGGTTTTACCCAAAGCAAAGGAAATCAGGAAACTATTGAAGAAGGCGAATTTTTGAAAAAATTAAATTTCGACGGACAAGTAGCTTTAAATGGCGGTGAATTTAATCAGGATTTTACTTGGTATTTTATGCCTTTGGACATGCCGCTTTTAAAAGAATACGACAAAAATTTTGATGAAATTTTACCTTTAGGTTGGTCTTTTATTGGTGCTATGAACCGTTGGTTTTTTATGCCGATGTATAACTTTATTGCTTCTTGGGGAATTACTGCAGGATGGGTAATTTTCTTGATGACGATTATCGTAAAATTATTAATGTCACCTATTATGTTCAAACAACATAAACTGAGTGCGATGATGAGGGTTATTCGTCCGGAAATAGATGAGGTAAATGCAAAATTTAAAGATGCAGATGCGATGAAACGCCAACAGGAAACGATGGCGGTTTACCGAAAAGCGGGTGTTAACCAAATGGCGGGATGTTTGCCGGCTTTGTTGCAAATTCCAATTTTCTATGCGCTTTTTAGATTTTTTCCAAATTTTATTGATTTAAGAGGACAAAGTTTTTGGTTTGCAAAAGATTTAACGGCTTATGATGATTTAATAAAACTTCCTTTCCATATTCCATTTTTGGGAGAACATATCAGTGTTTTTGCATTGGCTTGTACAGCGGTAATTTTAATTTATACGGTAATGACATCCGGACAAATGCAGCAACCACAACAACCAGGAATGCCAAATATGAAAGTAATTATGTATATTTTCCCTATTACATTTTTATTTTTCCTGAATACATCAGCTTCGGGACTTTCTTGGTATTATTTTGTTTCCAATGCCATTAATATTTTAATTATTTTAGTTATTAAATACTGGATTTTGGACGAAAAGAAAATCCATGCCCAAATTCAGGCGAACAAAGCAGCACCTCCGAAGAAAGAAGGAAAATTCCAAAAAAGAATGCGCGAAATGATGGAGCAGGCTCAGGAACAACAAAAATATCAACAGGAGCAGCTGAAAAAACAACAGGGAAAACGTAAATAATATAAAAAGCCGGAAATTTTTTCCGGCTTTTTTAGTCGTATTCTAAGCGGAAAGATTTTCGGTGATGAATGGTGGGTCCGAATTTTTTTAGTGCTTCCCGATGTTGTTTCGTGGCATATCCTACGTTTTTGTTCCAACCATATTCCGGAAATTCTTCATGAAGTTTAATCATTAAATCATCCCGATAATTTTTAGCCAAAATGGAGGCTGCAGCAATAGACAGAAATTTAGAATCTCCTTTGATGATGCAATGATGCGGAATAAAATTATAAGGATGGAATTTATTTCCGTCAACTAAAATCAGTTCTGGTCTTATTTTTAACTGATCCAAAGCTAAATGCATGGCATGAATACTAGCATTTAGAATATTATGTTGGTCGATAAATTCCGGTGAAAGTTCAGCAATTGCAAAATCGACGGCATTTTCTTTAATATACAGATCCAAATCAGTTCTTGTTTTTAGATTTAATTTTTTGGAATCATTCACCAACTGATTCGAAAATTTGTCATCTATAATGACCGCTGCTGCAACAACAGGACCGCAAAGACATCCACGTCCAACTTCGTCAGTTCCGGCTTCGATGAAAGACTTTGAGAATTTTTGTTTTAGTTGTATTTTCATAAGTTATGAGTAAGATAACAAAAATATTAAGATTCTTTTAACAAAAATTTTGTAAAATTTAATATTTTTTGCAAATTTGATTAATTGAAAATTTAATTTGATATGAAGAAACTAACAACAAGTGTTTTAGCGGTAGTTCTTTCTGCATCTTTTGGAATTGTAAAAGCGCAGCAAGATTCACTTAAAACACAAGAAATCGAAGGCGTCGTAGTAACAGCCCTAGGTATCAAAAGAAATGTAAAAGAGTTAGGTTATACTACTTCATCTGTAAAAAGTGAAGAACTTACTCAGAATGCAGAACCTGATGTTTTTAGAGCTATAGGTAATTCAGTTCCTGGCTTAACAGTTAATACATCAACTGGACAACCAGGAGCAACAAACAAGATTGAAATTAGAGGTATGAATTCTTTTAATGGAAACGATCCTTTAATTGTAGTTGATGGAATTCCTTATTCCGATTCGGAAGTTTCATCTTCAAGTAGAGTGGTAAGTGGAGCGCAGAATATGTCAGGAATTTCTTCTTTAGATCCTAATGACATAGAATCCTTTAATGTATTAAAAGGAGCAGCCGCAGCGGCTTTGTATGGTTCAAGAGGCGCAAATGGTGTTATTCTCATTACAACAAAATCAGGTTCTTTAAATAGAGGTAAAAGAGAAAAACTAACAATTGATTTATCCTCAACTACAGCATTTGAAGAAATTGCAAACTTACCAGAATATCAAAACAAGTATGGTACGGGTTCAAATTTTAATTATTCAAATTCAAATGGTTCTTGGGGACCCGCGTTTGGTACGATTAATACAATTCCAACATGGCCTGATTTTTTAAACTCTGGTGTAATTCCTACAGCCACAATTCCATATGTTGCTCAACCTAATAATGTTAAAAATTTGTTTAGGACTGGCTACATGTGGGATAACTCTTTATCTATTAACAAAACTTTTGAAAATTCATCTTTTACAATGACAATTTCAAAGTTAATGCAAGAAGGTTATATACCCTTTTCTGAATTTGATAGAACAAGTTTTTCTTTAGGTGGGAATGCCTCTGTAAATAAATTTAGATTTGGGGGAAAACTTGCTTACTCGGCTAATGGACAAGTGGGTTCTTTTTTTGGAAGCAACCAATTTTCAAATGCTGACGGAGCTGGAACTTCTTCCTTTGCGAGAACTTTAATATTGGGAAGAAACTGGAATACAAGCTTACCATACGAAGATCCTTCAACTGGTGCGCCTTTACAATGGAATACAGGGGGGCAATTTGATAACCCATTATGGGCTTGGAAACATAATCAAATAAAAACTGATGCAGATAGAACAGTTGCTCAAGGAAGTTTAGGTTATGATATCAGTTCGTGGTTAAAAGTTGATGGTAGAATTGGATTGAATAAATATAACATGGAAAGACGAGAAATTGTGGATCGTCTCTCTAGAGGTATGCAAGGATTAGGTTTACAAAGAAAGGATAATTATACATCAGAAGAGTTGAATGGATCTTTAATTTTTAATATCAATAAAGAAGATATTTTACCTGATTTTACTTTGTCTTCAAACATTGGAACCGATTTTAATCAAAAAACTGAAACAAGATATTTAGTAAAAGGAACTGATATGAAGGTTCCAAACCTCTTTACGCTCGCAAATTATAAAAATATAACGTTAGAAGGAGATACTTTTTCAAGGTATAGGCTTCTTGGTATTTTTGCTGATTTAACATTAGGATATAATGATTATGCATTTGTAACGGTAACAGGTAGAAATGAATGGGATTCTGCATTACCAAGAACTAATGATGATTATTTTTATTATAGCGTTTCAGGGTCTTTTATTTTCTCAGATGCTTTAAAATTGAAAGGGAATGTATTGGATTATGGTAAGTTAAGAGCTTCTTTTGGAACTGTAGGAAATGGAGTTGGAAATACACAAGGAGCTTATACTGTTGGTAGGACATATGGGATAGACTCACCAGTTTGGGCTGGACAACCTCAATTTTACTTACCATCATATATTACAGATGAAAATCTTACCCCAGAATTGGTAAAAGAGGTTGAGTTTGGAGCAGACTTAGAATTTTTCAAAAGAAGATTAATGCTTAATTTTAGTTGGTATAAGCAAAATTCAGAAAATCAAATTTATCCAGCCGCGGTATCAACTTCTACAGGGTATAGTTCTTTCCTTACAAACTTGGGAGAAGTTGAATCCAAAGGTATTGAAATTGGAGCAACTATAATTCCAATTAAAAGCACTGATTTCAAATGGGAGTTGCAATCAGCATTTACTCGTAACAGAAGTAAAGTATTGAGTTTGAGAGAAGGTCTTGAGAGAATTCAAATTATGGCAAACCAACCAGGATACTGGATTGTTGGTGAAGCTCCAGGAATTTTTTATGGATCTGCTTCAGCAAGAGATGCAAACGGAAATTTACTTATCGACCCTGCTACGGGAACTATGATACCAGATACAACAGACAGAATAATAGGGAACCCGCATCCTGATTTTAGGTTAGGACTTACAAATACTTTTAACTTTAAAAGTTTTTCCCTAGGTCTTTCAGTAGATTATAGACAAGGAGGAGATGTTTATTCACAAACTATTGTTGATTATCTGGGAAGAGGAGTTACACGAGATACTGAAAACAGAGAAGGAATTCATGTAATTGGAGGAGTTTACGGTAATCCGGATACATTGCAACCAATTCTAGATACAAATGGCAATCCGATACCAAATACAACTGCTATTAATGCAAACTCATTATATTTTGGTGCAGGTTCATTTGCAATTAATGGACCCGATGAGTGGGCAATTTATGACGGAACAGTAATTAGGTTGAGAGAAGTAAATTTGGGATATGACTTACCAAAAAAATTCTTGAATGGAACATTTATTAACTCTGTGAAAATTAGTCTTTACGGTCAAAATCTTTGGTATCTTGCACCAAATGTACCTAAGTACACAAATTTTGACCCAGACGTAACTAGTTTTGGAACAACAAACCTTTTAGGTGTAGAATTTGGTGCCGCACCTACTGCAAGAAGATATGGTATTAATTTAAGAGTTCAATTTTAATAAAATAATAAAATGAAGATAAATATAAAAACGGTTTTAGCAACAGCTGTAGCGGTGGTTTCGTTTTCCGCTTGCAGCAATTATGTCGATATCGACAGTCCTAACCCAAATGCTCCTGAAAGTGTCCCAATCAGTGGGATTTTAACAGGAGGTCAGCTTAATTTTGCTAATGATTTTGCTTATAGCTTGTATATGAATGAAGTTTTGCAAGCCTATACTCATCAAATGGTCATTAGAGAAGAAGGTGGCAGATATGATGTAACAACATCCAATTTACCAAATTCTAATTCTTGGGATAATTTCTTTTCTGGAACCTTAAAACAACTTGATGCTGTCATTGATGCGGGTACTGAAGAAGGAAATTTAAAATACGTAGGTATTGCAAAAATTTTAAAAGCTCACGCTTTTACAAGAGCAGTCGATGTTTGGGGCGATATTCCATTTACAGAAGCAGGTAAAGGACCTAGTACTTTTTTAAATCCAAAATTTGACGATGACCAAGCAATATATGAAGCCTGCTTTGATTTGATAGATCAAGGTATTGCTGATTTAAATGCAACTGCACCAAATTTACAAGTTCCAGGGAATGATGACATTTTTTATAGTGGGGATATGGATTCTTGGAAACGCTTCGCTAACACTTTAAAACTGCATCTATATAATCAAGTCAGAAATACATCGTTATTTAATTCTTCAGAAGTAAATTCTTTACTGTCTGGAGGACAGTTAATTAATGATGTGTCCCAGGATTTTGAGTTAGATTATA
This sequence comes from Bacteroidota bacterium, assembly GCA_023420435.1. Taxonomy (GTDB): domain Bacteria; phylum Bacteroidota; class Bacteroidia; order Flavobacteriales; family Weeksellaceae; genus JAEXBA01. Next base: position 2,857 of record JAEZWE010000201.1, on the reverse strand, counting down.
GTACGACAATGTCACCTGCAGATGAAAGAAATCCATTGTTTAGAGATGAATATGGAGGAGGACAAATTACACATTATATAAGTCCATTTTTATATGAGATGCAAAAAGGTTGGAATCCTAATATTCTTACAGGAATCGAAGATCCTAGAATTCCTTATTATTATGTAAATCAGTTAGCTCCTGGTGAAACGCCAACAAACGAGGGTGATTATCATGATACAGCTTCAGGATTTTTATCAATTAGATTTGGTTCCACAGGACCTAATGTTGATAAAGCTCAAAGAGATGCAGGAACTATGGTTGGAAATTATATTGCAGGAGGTAAATTTGATGATGGATTAGGAGGTTCACTTTCGGTTACTTCAGGAACAGGACACGCACCACTTAGAATCTTAACTCTTTATGATCGTTATTTTATTGAAGCAGAATTAATACAAGCTGGTCTTGTTGCAGGAAATGCGCAAACTGCATTACAAAATGCAATTGACGCTGCATTTGCAAAAGTAAATCAAATTGCATCATTTTCTTCAATATCAGGAATTTCTACAACTGTTAGAGATCAATATAAAAATGCTGTAATAGGTCAATTTTCAAATGCATCTTCAAATAAAAAAATGGAGATTATTATGACGCAAAAGTGGATAGCTAATTTTGGAAACCCTTTAACAAGTTATAGCGATTACAGAAGAACTGGTTATCCAGTATGGCCAGATCCTAACATGACCAGTGGGTCAGAATATATGTTGCCAGGTCTTGATGATTCTGAAACGTTTATTAGTAGAGGATATCCGCTTAGCGAATTTTGGCCTTCAACAGAACTTTCAGCAAACTCTAGTGCGCCCGCACAGAAAGTTCCGACAACTTATAAAGTATTTTGGGATAATTAATTAAGAAAAAAACATGAAAAAATTTTTTAAAATAATAATAGTAAGCTTTATTGCTTTAGTAAGCTTTACAGCTTGTAATAATAATGATAGTGATTACGGAGTGCAAAATTCTGTAACGGTTCCGTTTCCGGGATTTGAAAAATTACCTTCAGGGTCATCATTCATTAATGCTGCTGATGTAAATGCAACAAATTTAATGTACGATGTCAGAATACAATCTGGTATAGAACTTGTAAATTCATTGGATTTGTTTATTGAGTGGACTGGTGATAGTGATTTCGCTCCTGTTTTAATAAAAGGAAATATATTACCATCTGAACTTCCTTACTCAGGCTCTATTTCAGGTGCGCAGTTAACTCAATATTTTCCGTCGATTTCTACTTTGGGATTAGAACCAGGTCAAAAATTTATTATTTTTGCAGTTACACATTCTACTGATGGTAAAAGTTATCCTACCTATACAAGCTTAGGTGCGGGAATGTCTGCAAATGACCTTAGTTCAGGCTTAATTGATTATTTACCTTATTTAAGTTATGATGTTTCATGTCCTTCTGATTTAGCTGGGACGTACCAATTCTCTACAACTAATTTCTTTGTTCCTGGTGGATCAGTTCAAACAACTCCTACAACTGGATCAGTTACATTTACAGAAACTGCAGCAGGTGAATATGGAATTTCCGATGCAAGTTTTGGATGTTGGCCGTTTTTCTATGGTGAAACTGCAGATGGATTAAAGTTTAAAGATGTCTGTAATAAAATTTCTTTTATTGGAACTTCTCAGTACGGTGATACATTTACTATCAGTAACATAGTTGTTAATGGATCTAATTTTTCATTTCATTGGGTAACATCATATGGAGAATATGGTGACACAACTCTTACAAGAACAGATGGAACTAATTGGCCCGCTTTATACTAATCTATAAAATCTTATTTAACATTCATATTGAAGCCACTTCTTCGGAAGTGGTTTCTTATTTGAGTATCTTTGCAAAAATTTTCTTAATGAACATTAAAGATTTAATTCAGCATACAATTACCGACGTTATCAACAGCCTTTATCAAATTCACGAGGTGGTTTTGGAAGTTCAAGATAATAAAACCGATTTTGAGGGTGATTTTACGATAGTTACCTTTCCGCTGGTGAAACAATTAAAGAAAAATCCAGAGTTAATAGGGCAGGAATTAGGTGGAGCGCTAACTGCTCAAACCGATTTTGTGGAAAGCTACAACACGGTGAAAGGATTTCTGAATTTAAAAATAAAGAACCAATTTTTTATTGAAAACTTAAAATCTGTTTCTGAAAATTTAGATCAAATTCAGAAGAAAAACGAAACTGTGATGGTGGAATATTCTTCGCCAAATACCAACAAACCTTTGCATTTAGGACATATCCGAAATAATTTGTTAGGGTTTTCTGTTTCGAAAATATTGGAAGAAGCGGGATTTGATGTGATCAAAACACAAGTTATCAACGACCGAGGAATTCATATTTGTAAATCGATGTTGGCTTGGGAAAAATTTGGAAACGGTGAAACTCCGGAATCCACCAATTTAAAAGGAGATAAGCTGGTGGGAAATTATTATGTAGAATTTGATAAACACTACAAAAAAGAAATTTCAGATTTAAAAGAAAATGGAATTTCTGAAGAAGAAGCCAAAAAACAAGCGCCCATTATTGTTGAGGCTCAAGAAATGTTGATGGATTGGGAAAAAGGCGACGAAAAAGTTCGAAATCTTTGGGAAATGATGAATTCTTGGGTGTATGAAGGATTTAATCAAACTTACAAAAGATTGGGGGTGGATTTCGACCAAATGCAGTACGAAAGTAAGACTTATTTATTAGGAAAAGATTTAATTCAGGAAGGGTTGAATAAAGGTGTTTTCTACCAGAAAGAAGATACTTCAATTTGGTGCGATTTGTCGGATGTTGGTTTAGACGAAAAACTGTTGATTCGTTCCAACGGAAC
>JAEZWE010000199.1 GCA_023420435.1 Bacteroidota bacterium | reverse complement strand
GTAGGAAAATCTACAAAATATCTTTGGATTCTATCTCGGGATACCCAAATTCCTGAGGAAGTAAAACAACGTTTCCTGAAAAAAGCGAACGAACTCAATTTTCCTACAAAAGATTTAATTTGGGTGGAACATAACCACTAAAATATTAAAGGTTTAGTTGTAAATTTGAAAAACTGAACCTTTAATATTTTTATTTTGACCATTAATGCCGTTTTAATTACCATTGGCGACGAAATCCTTTCAGGAACAACAGTGGATACCAATTCCAATTTTATCGCTTCCGAACTCAAAAAAATAGGAATTTCTGTAAAACAAATTTTCTCAATTTCCGATCAAATTGAAATCATCAAAAAAACGTTGAAATCTGCTTTTGAAATCGCTGATTTGGTGATTACAACAGGCGGATTAGGACCCACGAAAGATGACAAAACCAAAACTGCTTTTGCGGAATTTTTTGAAGATGAGTTGGTTTTGGATGAAGAAACTTACCAGCATTTGAAGAAATTGTTGGTTCAAAGGAAACGTGAACATTTGTTGGATATAAACCGTTCACAAGCAGAAGTTCCTTCAAGAGCAAAAGTTTTTCAAAATTTCAATGGAACAGCGCCAAGTTTTCTGATGGAAAAAAATGGAAAAATGGCAATTGCTCTTCCCGGCGTTCCTTTTGAAGTAAAACCTTTAATAAAAGAACAAATTATTCCCTATCTAAAGGAAAAATTCAATCAAAATTTCATCGTTACAAGAACGGTTTCAGTAGTTAATTTTCCTGAAAGTTTGCTCGCCAAAACCATCGAAGATTGGGAAGAAAACTTACCTTCAACTATTTCACTTTCTTATCTTCCCATTGCAAACCGTGTAAAATTGAAGTTAACGGCAATTGGAGCAGATTTTGATGAATTAAATTCAATTTTAAACAAAGAAATTCAAAAACTAAAACCCTTAATTGAAGACCATATTATTTCCGAAAACGGAGATTCCATTGAAGAAATTTTACATGATATTTTAATCAAAAAAAATCTCACCATTACCGTCGCCGAAAGTTGTACCGGTGGAGAATTGGCTCACTTGATTACATCCGTTTCCGGAAGTTCAAAATATTTTTTGGGCGGAATTGTTGCCTACGATTTTCATAAAAAAATAGAAATTTTAAAAGTTTCCGAAATAACAATACAAGAGAAAACCGTACTTTCTGAAGAAGTTGCGCAAGAAATGAGTTTGGGTTGTAAAAATCTTTTCAAAACTGATATTTCTATTTCTACAACAGGAGTTGCAGGTCCCAATTCGGATGAGTTTAATAATGAAATCGGAAGAGTTTTTTATTCCATTAGAATTGGAGATTTTGAACAAACTTTTTCGCTTTTTCTTCCGCATTTGGAACGTAAAGATTTTATGAATTTTGTTTCACAGAAAGTATTGCAGGATTTGGTTAGTATGTTAGTTATCAATTAAATTAGTTGAAATTGAATGTAACATTTTCAATTTTTCACACACCTATCAAACATTAAAAATAATCTTCATGAAAAAAATCACCATCAGTATTTTAGCGTTTTCGGGAATTGTTTTTTTGAATTCTTGTAATTCTGCAAAAACTGCTTCAACAACCGAAACAGAGCAACCAAAAGTAGGAATTAAACAACCTGAAATGACAGAAAACGGACTTGATCTTGATTATATGGACAAAAATGTACGTCCACAAGACGATTTCTTCAATTTTGTAAACGGAAACTGGTATAAAACCACAGAAATTCCTTCTGATAAAACAAGTTGGGGTTCCTTCAACAAACTTCGTGAAGACACGGATAATGCTTCTTTGGATATTTTAAATAAAATTTTAACGGATCAATTCCAAAACGGTTCTGAAGGTCAGAAAATCCAATCTTTATACAAAACTTTTACAGATTGGGACAAAAGAAATGCAGATGGTTTGAAGCCTATTCAAGGAGATTTGGCGAAAATTGATGCGATTAAAAATCTTTCGGATTTGCAAAAATATTTGTTGGAAGCAACAAAAACCGGTGACAATTCTTTTTATAATTGGAGAGTTGGCGCAGACATGAAAAATTCCGTAATGAATGCCGTTTATTTGGGTGGTCCAAGTTTGGGTTTAGGAAAAGATTATTACCAAAAGAAAAACGAAGCCAACACCAAAACTTTAGCGGAATATCAAAATTTTGTAGCCAAATTATTTACAGTTTTAAATCATAAAAATCCAAATGATGCCGCCCAAAAAGTGGTGAATTTTGAAAACCAATTAGCGAATTATTTATTGACGAACGAACAAGGACGTGATGCGAATTTGCGATACAATCCGAAAAGTATCACAGAACTTTCAAAATTGGTGAAAAACGTGAATCTCCCAAAATATTTAACAGATGCAGGTGTAAAAACAGATCGTGTGATTTTGGGTGAACTGAAGTACTACGAAAACATGGATAAATTCATCACTTCAAAAAATCTTACTTTATTGAAAGATTATCTGAAAGTACATCTTTTACAAGACAATCTTGGAAATTTGAACAAAGAAATGGATGAGTTAAACTTCGATTTTTATTCAAAATATCTGCAAGGTCAAAAAGAACAAAGACCGATGAACAAAAGAGGTTTACAAATGATTAACGGAGTTCTGGGAGAAGCATTTGGAAAATTGTATGTAGAAAAATATTTTCCTTCAGAAGCCAAAGCGCAAATGGAAACCTATATTTCTTATTTGAAAAAAGCCTTCGAAAAAAGAATCAATGGTTTGGATTGGATGTCCACAGAAACTAAAATGAAAGCTCAGGAAAAATTATCCAAATTCGGTGTGAAAATCGCTTATCCGGACAAATGGAAAGATTACTCTAAACTACAAATGATTTCACCGGAAAATGGAGGTTCACTATACCAAAATTTGCAAAACGTTTCCGCTTGGAACTATCAGAAAAATTTAGAAAAAGTGGGCAAACCTGTGGATAAAACAGAATGGGGAATGAGTCCACAAACCGTAAATGCTTATTACAGTTCATCCAACAACGAAATCGTTTTTCCGGCTGCTATTTTGCAACCGCCGTTTTTTAATTTTAAAGCTGATCCTGCGGTAAATTTTGGTGGAATTGGAGCAGTAATTGGTCACGAAATTTCTCATGGTTTTGATGATGGAGGTTCCCGTTTTGACGGCGATGGAAATTTAAAAAACTGGTGGACAGATGCAGACCGAAAAAATTTCGATGCAAAAGTAGCACAATTAGCTGCGCAATATGATAAATATGAACCTGTAAAAGGAAGTTTCGTTAATGGAAAATTTACTTCCGGAGAAAATATTGGAGATTTAGGTGGTGTTGCTGTAGCTTATGAAGCGTTGCAAATGTATTTGAAAGATAATGGAAATCCGGGTTTAATAAGCGGTTATACTCAAGATCAAAGATTTTTTATGAGTTGGGCAACGGTTTGGAGAAGCAAAGCCACAGATGCACATTTGGTGAACCAAGTGAAAACCGATTCACATTCTCCAGGTTTTTACCGTTCTTTTGCTCCGCTGTTGAATATTGATGCATTCCACAAAGCATTTGATACAAAACCGGGAGATAAGCTGTACAAAGCACCGGAAGAAAGAATTAGAATTTGGTAAAATTTGAATAATCACTCAAGAAATTGGGTGATTTTTTATTGATTTTTACAGTATTTTTGCATTTTAAATAATATTATGGATTTATTTACCGCTTTAGAATTCCCCAATTTTGCAGAACCCCAAATTTGGATTTCGCTTCTTACATTAACGTTTTTGGAAATTGTTTTAGGTGTGGATAACATCATTTTTATTTCCATTATTTCCGATAAACTTCCAAAGGAAAAACAGCGTTTTGCCAGAAATTTAGGATTGGCTTTTGCCATGATTTTCCGGGTAATTTTACTTTTAATGATCAATTGGATTATTGGTCTCAAAAATCCCGTTATTACGCTTGGTTTTATGGAAGATCCCGAAACCAAGAGGGCTTTAGCTTTAAGCTGGAAAGATATTATTCTTTTAGTTGGAGGAATTTTCCTTATTGCAAAAAGCACTTTTGAAATTCACAATAAAATGCAAGTTGATCAACCCCATGTTCCAAAATCTTCGAGTGCCGCTTCAGGATTGATGACGATGGTTATTGTGCAAATTATTTTAATTGATATGGTTTTTTCGCTGGATTCAATTTTAACGGCAGTTGGTTTGGTGGATAATGTGGTTTTAATGATTATTGCTGTAGTGATTTCTATTGGAATTATGATGGCTTTTGCGGGTCCGATTTCCAGAATTATCAATAAACATCCAACTTTACAAATGTTGGCTTTATCGTTCCTTGTGGTAATTGGAGTCATGTTGGTGGCAGAAGGAATTCACCAGCACGTAAGCAAAAATATTATTTACAGTTGTTTGGCTTTCAGTTTGGCGGTGGAAATGTTGAATATCAGACTTCGAAGCAAAAAATCTCAGTTTTACCGCCTGAATCCGGATTTAAAAAATAATTTGGAAATAGATCAAGATGAAGATCATATCGTATAAAAAAAGATCGCAACTTGCGCTCTTTTTTATTTTTTCAGAATTTCCCAAGCTTCGGAAATTTTACTTTCCAAAAGCAGTTTTTGGGCTTGTAATTGTTTTTCTTCCTCACTAAAAAAATTTGTTCCTGGAAGTTCTTCTACATTGGCTAGCATTCCCAAATCGTTTCCCGTAAAAATTTTAGAAAACCGAATGTTTTCAGGAAGTTGATCAAAACCAATTCCTTTGGTTACCAAAGGTTTTGGAACTTCAAATAAATTTTGAGCATTATTTCGTGAATACCAGTTTCCTCCTAATCTTGCTACCATATCCAGTTTTATTTGATCGAGATTTCCTTTTTCATCCAAATATTCTTCCCGAATATGAATGTTGATGATTTCACAAATAATTAAATTTCCTGCACCCCCTTCTGTTCCGAGATGTTTTACTTCCAAAACTTTGCATTCGAGGTTTACAGGACATTCTTCAATGATTTTTGGTTGGATCAATTCTGCATCTTTCATTGTCAATCCGGCTTTGATAAATTCATTAACGCCATCTTCATATTCGGTAGAAGATAGAGAAGCTTGCTGGACAATTTTATAATTCACGATTCCGATGTTCACTTCCGGAACTTTTAAAATATTTTCCAAAGTATGTTTGGTGGTATTGTCACGAACTCTTCTTGCCGGAGAAAAAATAACAATTGGCGGATTGGAACTAAACAAATTGAAAAAACTAAACGGCGATAAGTTAGGATTTCCGTTTTCGTCTACTGTCGAAGCAAAAGCAATTGGTCTTGGTGAAATTGCAGTTTGCAGAATGTTCATACGCTGAAAAACGGAAATATCTTTTGGATTAATTGTTTTCATAATTTACTTTGCAGGTAAAATTTTTCCTTCCACTTCTCCAAAACCAACACGAATTCCGTCTTTTTCAGCAAAACCTTTCATAATTACGGTGTCATTATCATCAATAAATTTTCTTTCGGTACCGTTTGAAAGTTTTATAGGATTTTGTCCGCGCCAAGTGAGCTCCAACATCGATCCAAATGAATTGTTTTCTGCTCCCGAAATGGTTCCTGAAGCATACATATCACCCACTTCAACATTACAGCCATTTACTGTATGATGTGCCAATTGTTGGTTCATATTCCAATACATAAATTTGTAATTCGATTGGCAAATAAGATTTTCCGTACCATTTTCAGGCTGTATATAAACCTCCAAATTGATGTCAAAATTTTTGTCACCTTCAAATTTCAGATAATCTAAAACTTCGGGTTCCTGTTTGGGAGAAGTTGTTCTGAAAGGCTCTAAAGCTTCCAAAGTAACGACCCAAGGTGAAATGGAACTTCCAAAATTTTTCGCTAAAAATGGACCCAGCGGAACATATTCCCAACTTTGGATATCTCGCGCAGACCAATCGTTGAATATCACCATTCCAAAAATAGCTTCTTCAGCATCTTTGGTGGAAATACTTTCTCCCATTTCTGTGTTTTTATTGACAATGAATGCCATTTCCAATTCAAAATCTAATTGTTTGCAAGGTCCGAAAATGGGTTTTTCAGCATCTGCAGGTTTCATTTGACCTTTTGGACGGTGAATTTCTGTACCGGAAACGACAATGGAAGAAGCTCTCCCATGATAACCCACCGGAAGATGTTTCCAGTTTGGTAAAAGTGCATTTGCAGGGTCTCTGAACATTTTTCCAACGTTTGTGGCGTGTTCAATACTACTGTAAAAATCGGTGTAATTCGGAATGTGAACCGGCATCAACATTTTTACTTCATCAATTTCGTAAAAACATTCTTCAATGGTTTTTTCGTCGTTGGCAAGTTTTGAGTTTTCAAGTAAAAGTTCCTGAATTCGAAGACGGACATTATTGGTTACCGATTTTCCCAATTCAATAAATTCGTTAAGGGTATAAGCTTCAAAAACATTATCTGTAAGTCCCTCAATTTCATCTAAATATCCAAAATCATAAAGAGTAGCCAAATCTACCACTACATCCCCAATTCTGGTAGCACAAGCGATATATTCTTTGTTGAAAACTGCTACACCGAAAGGAATATTGTGGATTGAGAAATCAGAGTTCTGATCGTAGTTTACAAATGATTTCATAAAAGAATTTTATTTTTTAGGGTAAGATTTACCTGTAATTTTAAGTTCTTAAAAGTAATAAAAAAAGTTCAGAATTTTGGGCTCTGAACTTAAATATATTAGGGACTTAATAGCTTAACGATTAGATTCTGCCATCCATTCTTCTTTAGTATTAATATCTAACAAATAAAGATTTTTTTTCTTTTTTACAAGCATCATTGCTTTGGTAAGCGGTAAAACAATTTTCTCGTTTTCCAGTTTATCGAACCGGAAAGAAAGAATATTATTTTGGGTTTTTACAACATCTCCATAAAATACATTCGAAGAACTTTTGCCGGTAGATTTATCATCAAAAATTTCAATAAAATTTGCGGAATTACCTTTTATTACGAGTACATTTCTTTCGGTATGATCTGCAAAATCTTTGATAAGCACGAATTTTCGATCATCTAAATTCTCATTTTTTAAATTTTTTGTGGAATATTTTCTTTCTTCAAGTTGTTCAATCATGGCATTGATTGGCGCATACTGAGCTTGCAGAATATACGAGTTAAAAAAAACGAAAACAAAAATGAGGTTTTTCATGAGTTTTATTTTTTAAATAAATTTGGACTGATACAAACAAATACCAGTCCAAAAAAATATAGTTTTTTATTGAGAATTAAAGGTTTCCTCTTCTTTCCTGTTCTCTTTCTAAGGCTTCGAAAAGTGCTTTGAAGTTTCCGGCTCCAAAACTTTGTGCACCATGTCTTTCAATAATTTCGAAGAAAAGGGTAGGACGGTCTTCTACCGGTTTTGTGAAAATTTGTAATAAATAGCCTTCTTCATCATGATCAATAAGAATTCCTAAATCCTGAAGTTTTTTCAAATCTTCGTCGATATGTCCCACTCTTTCAGGAACCATTTCGTAGTAAGCTTCTGGTGGAGCGGAAAGGAATTCTACACCTCTGGATTTTAATTCCGTAACCGTTTTGATAATGTCTTTTGTTGCTACAGCAATGTGTTGTACACCTTCATCTTCATAAAAATCCAAATATTCTTCTACCTGAGATTTTTTCTTTCCTTCTGCTGGTTCATTAATTGGGAATTTTGCGTATCCGTTTCCGTTGGACATTACTTTGGACATTAATGCGGAATATTCTGTATTAATCTGTTTGTCGTCAAAACTCAAAATATTCACAAATCCCATTACTTCTTCGTACCATTTTACCACAGGAATCATTCTGTCCCAGCCAACATTTCCTACACAATGGTCAACATATAATAATCCGCAATCTGATGGATTGTAATCGCTTTCCCACTTTTCATAACCCGGCATAAAAGCTCCCGTGTAATTTTTTCTTTCGATGAACATGTGTACTGTTTCTCCGTACGTATAAATTCCGGACATTCTTACTTCACCGAATTCATCGGTGATGGTTTTGGGCTCCATGTAAGGTTTTCCGCCACGTTTTACGGTTTCTTCAAAAGCAGAATAAGCATCATCTACCCAAAGTGCTAAAACTTTTACACCATCTCCATGTTTTTTAGCGTGTTCAGAAATGAGTGAATCCGATTTTAAACCGCAAGTTAGAACCAATCTAATTTTTCCTTGCTGTAAAACATAAGAAGATCGATCTCGAACTCCGGTTTCTGGTCCTGCATAAGCTACACTTTGAAATCCGAAAGCGGTTTTGTAAAAATGAGCAGCTTGCTTTGCATTTCCCACATAAAATTCAATATAATCTGTACCGTTAATCGGTAGGAAATTCTCTGCCTGAGCTATTTTTTCTGCAAAAGTTAATGTTGACATTTTTTCTTTTTTTACTTAAATTACATTGTTGCTAAGATACGAATTTTAAAAAATTATTAAATTTTAAATTTAAATTTCTACTTTGAATCTCTCAAAAGCAGCTTCGCTTAACATTTCACGATCATCAGGATGTGAAATTTCAATTAAAGCTTTGGCTCTTTGTCTTAGGCTTTTCCCATATAAATAAGCAGTTCCGTATTCTGTACAAACGTAATGGATATGTCCTCTTGTCGTAACCACGCCTGCTCCTTGTTTTAAAAATGGAACAATTCTCGGAATTCCTTTATTGGTTCTAGACGAAATTGCCATAATCGGTTTTCCGCCTTCTGAAAGTGCAGCTCCACGCATAAAGTCCATTTGTCCGCCAATTCCAGAAAATTGATAAGTTCCGATGGAATCTGCGCAAACTTGTCCTGTAAGGTCGATTTCAATGGCAGAATTTATTGCGTGCATTTTCTTATTTTTCATAATATTAATAGGAAAATTAACATGCTGTACATCCATAAACGAAATGGAAGGATTATCGTCCACAAAATCATACAATTTTTTGGTTCCGAAACAAAAACTGGTAATCGTTCTATTAAGATGAGTTCCTTTGTATTTATTATTTACAATATCTTTTTCAATGAGTTCTATAACACCATCGCTTAACATTTCGGTATGGATTCCCAAATCTTTGTGATTGCCCAAACATTTTAAAACCGCATCAGGAATAGTTCCAATTCCCATTTGTAAGGTCGCTTTATCTTCAATAAGTTCGGCTACATTTTTTCCGATTTGCATTTCAATTTCGGTAACTTTTGCACCGTAATCCAAAGTCATTAGTTCTTCCTCGTTCCAAACCATTTTATCAATTCTTTGAACGTGAACCATAGAATCTCCATGTGTTCTTGGCATCTGAGGATTTACAATTGCGATTACTTTTTTTGCAGAATCTACTGCAGCTCTTGCTACATCCACAGAAGTTCCCAAAGAACAGTATCCATGTTGATCTGGTGGAGAAACGGTTACTAATGCAGCATCTAAAGGAAGATGACTATTTCTGAAAAGTACAGGAATTTCGCTTAAAAAAATAGGAACAAAATCTCCTCTTTCGCTGTTTACAGCATCACGAACCGGTGTTGAAGTAAATAAAGAATTAATGTAAAAACTATCTTTATATTGTGGTTTTGCAATTTCAACATTTCCTTGTTGGGTAATAGAAACCAATTCTACATTTTTTAATCTTGCGGATTGTTTTGCAAGTTCATCGTAGAAAAAATTGGGAGTACAAGCGCTTCCATGCCCGAAAATTCGGTCTCCACTTTTAATTTCTTGCATCGCTTCTTCTACACTAACGTATTTTATCATTTTTTTTGAGATTTATTTTTTATAAAATTAGCAAATACTTAAATTTTTGAGAATGACAAAAATCAATTTTACAAATTTTTTAAAAGTGAATTTTATCATAAAAATAAGGTTTAGAATTCCTCTAAACCTTATTTTTTTATTCCTGGCTTCGATCGCCAAGGAAATTTTCTTCCGTTTCCAACCAAGAAGTTTTGTAAGTTGGATCTTCCACTTTTAAAGCTTCTTCGGTCAGTTTTAAAGGTCTGAAAGGATCTATCATTACGGCATATTCTTCGGTGAATTTTTTTCCGATGCTTCTTTCCATTGCTCCAGGATGAGGTCCATGAACAATTCCTCCTGGATGAAGGGTGAAATCCATTAAATCGATATGGTTTCTGCTCATAAAATCACCTTCTGTATAAAATAAAACTTCGTCAGAATCAATATTGGAATGATTGTAAGGTGCCGGAATTGCATCCGGATGATAATCGTACATTCTGGCTACAAAAGAGCAAACTACAAAATTATGGGCTTCAAAATTCTGGTGAATTGGTGGTGGTAAATGAACTCTTCCTGTAATAGGTTCAAAATTTTTAATATTGAATTTGTAGGGATAAAAATAGCCATCCCAACCAACGACATCAAAAGGATGGGTAGCATAAATGAAATCCGTAATTTGATTTTCTTTTTTTACTTTGATGAGAAAATCCCCTTTTTCATCTTTTGGTTCTACGAAAGTGGGGGCAATAATATCTCTTTCACAAAATGGAGAATGTTCCAGAAGTTGTCCAAATTCATTTCGGTAACGTTTCGGTGTATAAATTGGGGAATGACTTTCCAAAACCAGCAAAACATTGTCTTCAGAATCAAAATCGATTTGGTAAATCGTTCCACGAGGAATAATAAGATAATCTCCAAACTCAAATTTTAAATTTCCAACAAAAGTTTTTAATGTTCCTGTTCCTTTATGAACGTAGAGCATTTCATCGCATTCAGCATTTTTATAGAAATATTCTGTCGATTTTCTAGGTTTTGCCAACCCCATTTTTAGGTCGTTGTTTAGGAGTAAAATTTTTCTGCTGTCCAGAAAATCATTTTCCGGCGCAACTTGCATTCCTTTGAACATTCTCGGCGTAACATTTTTTCCTACAGCAATTTTGGGTGTTACATCTTTAGCTTCACCAATGCTTTTTATTTGTGTTGGACGGTGTATGTGATACAATAATGAAGAAATCCCATGGAAACCTTCCGTTCCGAAAAGCTGTTCGTAATAAAATTTATCTTTTGGAGATTTAAAAACGGTGTGTCTTTTTGGTGGAATTTTTCCGGATTGTAGGTATCTCATTTTTCTTTCTTTTGACTTTTGTAAATTTACGATTATTTGAGAAAAATAAAAAACCCTTTCTTAGTTTAAAGCCAAGAAAGGGTTTTGCTTTTGAGATGAATTCTTAACTGTTAATTATTTCATCGAAAAATTCTTCTTCCATAATTCCGATTTGCTGTGCAAGAATTTTCATTCCAAAAATATTTTCAACGATTTCTTGAGTTTGATTTTCTAAAGAAATCGTACCAAAATCAGTTTCAATTTCTGAATTTTCTGAATTAATTGGAAATTCAAAAGGTAATTTTCTGAAAAAATTGGTGGATTGTAGTAATTGTCCGGAAATGTTTTCAGGGAAAATCGCAACACCACCACCGGTAATTTGTTGGGTGATTTTTAAAATATTTTGGTTAAATCCTTTGCTGATTAAAGCTACCGTTGGTTGAAATTCAGACGCTAAATCTAAATTATCGGTGTTAAAAAGAAAAAAATCACTTTCTGAATTTTGAATATGGTTTCCATCAAGATATCCAATTTCTACCTGCTGATTTTCAGAAATTTCAAGAATTTTTTTGGAAATTAAATCGTTTTTCTCTAAAATTAAAATTCTGGTTTTTTGTTCCGAAAATTTTAAAAGTTCATTAAAATCCACGCTTTCTTATTGGTTATTAAGTTTGGAATCAATTAAATTTCTGAAAACTTGTGTTATATTTTGCCATTTTTTTTCATCTTTTGGCATTATCCCACTTCCGTCATTTTTTATTGCAGCTTCACTTCCGATTTTCACATTAATGGTTGTTGTAATGTTATCGTAGATTTTCTTGTGATCAGTTTCGATAAAACGGAAATTATTTTGCGTTAAAGATTTTTGAAGACTTTCTAATTCAGCATCGGAAATTTTAAAATCTTTTTTTATTTTTTTGCCTTGCCCTTCAAAAGCATAGTGTAGATTTTTACCTTTAATCAATACATTTTCGTAAATCGGCGCAAAACCACCACTTCGCGAATAACTAATGTCGAAGTTCTCATAAATTTTCTGACTGTTGCATGAACTAAGTATCATGAATACTAAAACAGCAAGTATTTTTTTCATATTTTCTTTATTTTGAATTTAGTTTGAAGTTTTTTCAAGCTTTTTGGCTTTTAATTCTTCATCATATTCATGTAAAACGTTAAAATTTTCCGTTTGTTCTATCGCGGTCATTATTTTCACTAAAATATCTTGTGCAGTTTCTTTGTCGTAATCAATATCCAACGGTTTTTTGAATTCCATCGTTGGTTTTACACCAGTCACTTTTACGCGAAGTCCTTTTTTATCGAACGCTCTTCTAAAACCGTTTATTTTTATGGGAATAACAATGGGACGCTGGTTTTTAACCAATTTTGCCGTTCCTTTTCTTCCCTGAGCAAAAGCAGAAGTGGTACCTTGTGGAAAAGTAATTACCCAGCCATTATCCAATGCTTTCATAATATTTTCCACTTCGCTCATATCGACCATTCTGTTTACATTTTGACCTTCAGCGCGCCAAGTTCTTTTCACGGTTACAGCGCCGGCAATTTTAAAAATTCTTGCTAAAATTCCTTTGTTCATGGTTTCTTCCGCAGCAACATAATAGAAATCAACTTTTGGATTCAGAAGATAAACGGGGTTTTTAATGGTATTAAGATAACCATTGTTCATCGCACAAAATGCGTGATACATCGCCGCAACATCTGCAAAATAGGTTTGATGATTGGAAACAAAAAGTACATTGCTGTCCGGAAGATCAGTAAGATTTTCGGTTCCAGTAATTTTTAATTTATTAAAACCATTGAATCTTCGGTAAGAAACCAGCCCTAAAATAAAAATAATAATCCGCTTTAAAACATAAGGAGTACCGAATGCATCGGTAAAAATGTTCTTTTTCGCCATCAGTAAATTAACATAATCTGCAAATTTACATATTTTTCAATAACTGACTGAACTCACTTAAAATCATGGAAGTGGCGCCCCAAATAATGTATCCATTGAAATCTATAAAGGGAACTTCTACGCCTCTTGAACTGGGAAGGACTTTTAATTTTGGTTGTGTTGAAAGGCTTAGAATGGATTCAATGGGAAATTCTATTAATTCTAAGGCTTCCGTTTCCTGTAAGAAAAATTTCGGATTTTTTTTGGTGTAGGAAATGAATGGGCGTACATAAAAATTACTTGGCGGAATATAAATTGGCGTCATTTCCCGGATAATACGGACGTAATGTTTATCAATACCCATTTCTTCGGAAGTTTCACGAATAGCTGTTTGTTCGAAAGTATGGTCGGATTTTTCGCGACTTCCACCAGGAAGCGAAATTTGACCGCTGTGTTTATCGTTTTCGTTGGAAGTTCTTACCATTAAAGGAAAAAACCATTGGTCGTCTTTTAGATATAATAAAATATTTACCGCTGCAAATCTTGGATTTTTGGTTAAAATTTGTTCATAAGAATAAAGCGGACGATAAGGCGGCGAATAAATTTTGTGTGCATTTTCGCCCCAAAGTTCTGCGTTTTTTATTTTTTGAAGAAGGTCTTTTCCGAAAGTTGGCATAAGGCAAATTTAAGAAAACAAGCTTTAATTTAATTTTAAATCTGAATAAAAAAATTAATTTGTAAACATAAAACGAGATAAAGTAATATCTTCATTTTCACCCGGAATTTTTATCAGTGTAAAATCTTTGCCAATTTCAAAGGTTAGCTTTTGATGGTGCAAACTGTTAATTCCTTCTCTTAGATAAAATGCTTTAGAAAAATTTCCCTCAATAATAATTTTTTGGTTTTCATTTTCATGAAACTCAATTTCCATGGTGTGGATTACAAATTTTGCTTGAAGTTGCATGTTTTTTATTTTGGGATTTAAAATGTGCAGCGGAAAAACTAAGGTAAGCTCACTTCCTTCATCAAAGCGAAATCTTCCGGAATGTTCATTGTAAATGTTGTTCTGCTTTTTTTCGTAGTCGTCGTTGGTAAAAGAATGCCAATAAGTAAGATCGTAGGTTGCATCAGGTTTTTCACTAAGATCTAATGTGATTCCGGTGTTAAAAATATTTTCAAAAATTTTATTTTTTACAACAACTAAACTCAGATTACTGAATTTTTCACTTCCGGAAATATTTAATGAGAAGAAATATCTTCCATAATACAGGTTTTTTGTTATTCGCTGAATTTCTGATACAAAGTAAGGATTCTCAAAAATGATTTTATTATGATCATCTTTGTTCATGAAAATTTCGCTAAGCGCTGGTGCATAACGGTATTCTTGAGCTTTAACAAAAGAACTGGATAAAAAGAAAACAAAGATTAGGTGAAAATATTTCATAAAAAAAGACTTTCGAATTTACGAAAGTCTTTTTAAATGTTTTTTTAATTCGAGTACACCATCAATTCCTCTTTTTTAGAATTCACTAACCGGAATTCCAAATATTTGAAACTGTCTCTTGGGATTATGGTTACCCATTTTTTGTATTTTAGGAACCATTTCACTTGTACACTTTTGATTCCTTTGGTAAGATAAGCTTCTACAAAAGGGTGAACATGTAGAAAAAGTTTTCCTTTTTCTTTTTCCATAATGTTTCTTATGGCTTCTTCCATTTTCTCAATCACCACGATTGGTGCCAGGATTTCTCCGTCTGCATTCGGATTTTCCTCTTTGGTTTCGATCTGTTTTTCAGGTCGGTTTCTTTGTCTTGTGATTTGGATGAGTCCAAATTTACTTGGCGGCAAAATTTTGTGACGCGATTTGTCGCGTTTCATTTCTTCTTTCAGGTGTTCGTAAAGGTCTTTTCGGTGTTCCGGATTCGTCATATCGATAAAATCGACCACGATAATTCCGCCCATATCACGAAGTCTTAATTGTCTTGCAATTTCTGTGGCGGCCATTTTATTTACATTCAGCGCATGTTCCTTATTGGTTGCGGCTGATGAAATGTTTGGTCCTGAATTCACATCAATTACGTGAAGTGCTTCTGTGTGTTCTATTACGAGATATGCTCCTTTCGAACCTGAAATGTTAACGTGCTTTCCAAAGCTTTGTTTCAGCTGTTTTTCTACATTATAATATTCTAAAAGTGGAATATGAGAATCATAGTGCTGAACAATATTTTTTCTTTCCGGTGCAATTACTTCAAGATAATTTTTCATATCGTTTACCATTTGTTCGTCATCACAAATAATGTTCACGAAATCCTGGTTGAAGTTGTCCCTTAAAATCGCGGAAGATTTGTTGTCTTCGCTTAAAACTTTGGAAGGCAGTTTGTTTTTCTGAATATTTTTAAACGTTGTTTCCCACTTCTGAATCAGCTGATTCATGTCGTTGTGGAGTTCAGCAACTTTTTTTTCTTCCGCAACAGTTCGGATAATAACACCGAAACCTTCCGGTTTAATGCTTTCAATTAAAGTTCTCAGCCGTTCTTTCTCTTCCTGAGTTTTAATTTTTTTTGATACAGAAATCTTATTGTCAAACGGTAGTAGTACTAAAAACCTTCCGGTGAGCGAAATTTGCGTGGAAATTCTCGGACCTTTTGTAGAAATGGGTTCTTTGGTAATCTGTAATAAAAGCGTGTCGTCTTTTGCGACAACTTTGTCCACCGTTCCGTTTTTATCAATGGTTTTCTGAATTTCAAAATTTTTCAAACTTGAAGTTTGCTGTTTTTTGGAAATGGTGTCTTTCAGAAATTTTTTGTAAGTAAGAAATTCCGGGCCTAAATCCTGATAATGCAGAAAAGCATCTTTTTCGTAGCCTATATTTACAAAGGCGGCGTTAAGGTTGGGTGCCAGTTTTTTTACTTTGCCGATAAATAAATCGCCTACCACAAAATCGGATTTGTCTTCTTCTTCATGCAGTTCGAAGAGACGTCCGTCTTCTAGCAGGGCAATTTTGGTAAGCTCATCTTCATGTGATACGATCAATTCTTTCTTCATTGCTGTAATAATTTAAAAACAAAAATATAGTTGGTGAAATCACTATATTACTAAAACCACCAACTATATCATTATATTGTAAAAATCTCGAAGAGATTATTTTTTCTTGTGTCTGTTCGCTCTTCTTCTTTTCTTTCTTTTGTGCGTTGCTACCTTGTGTCTTTTTCTTTTCTTTCCGCTTGGCATAATTTTAATTTTTTATAACTCGTTAATATTTTTCAGTTGATTATTTTACAGAAACCTTAGTTTTTACTTTTTCTGTGAAAGTTTTAGATGGTTTGAAAGCCGGAATATTATGTGCCGGAATTTCAATAGCTGTGTTTTTTGAAATATTTCTTCCCGTTTTTGCAGCTCTTGTCTTGATGATGAAAGAACCAAAACCTCTTAAATATACATTATCTCCCTGATATAATGAACTTCTAATTTCATGCATGAATGCCTCTACAACTTTCTGAGTTTCACCCTTTTCAGTCCCCAATTTGTTGGAGATGGTATTCACCAATTCTGCCTTTGTCATTTCCTGATTTTATTTATAATTTTGGTGTGCAAATATAAAACTATTTTTTGACACACAACAAACAAAACCCTGATTTTCTTCACATTGGTGATAAAATTTTGAAGTGGTACGAAGTTCATGGAAGAGACCTGCCTTTTCGGAAAACTAAAGATCCTTATAAAATATGGATTTGCGAAATTGTTTTTCAACAAACCAGGATTTCACAAGGTTTAAATCATTATGAAAATTTTGTAAAACGGTTTCCGGATGTAAAAACTCTGTCTGAAGCCAATAGTGAAGAAGTAATGCTTTATTGGAAAGGTTTGGGCTATTATTCCCGAGCTTTGAATATTCATAAAGCTTCGAAACAAATTATGCAGGATTTTGATGGCGTTTTCCCCAAAAATTATGATGATATT
>JAEZWE010000106.1 GCA_023420435.1 Bacteroidota bacterium | reverse complement strand
GATATGTCCTGCTGGATGAAAAGACAATTTTACACCATTGATATTCAAAACTTCGCCATAAGATGCGCTTTGTACGTTGATGTCTTCGCCAATTCGCAATTTCAAAATCGGTTTGGTGAAATGGTGGCACAAATATTTTTTCATTCCCCATCTTGCATGATCACCGTGTCCATGTGAAATCACCGCTAAATCTACAGGTTTCCACGGATCTATATAAAATTTTCCGGGAACGCAATAAATTCCCTTCGAAGTAAACTGAATGAAAGACGAGTTTTTCAATTTTCAAAATTTAATTATTAAAAAACTGCTTACAGAGCTAGTCTGAAGCAGTTTTTTTAACCAGTTAATATTTAATTATTCTGGTTTTACAGGAACTGATTCACCAGTATTCATTCCAGAAAATAAATCGGGAAAGATTGAAGTAATGATAAAGTAAAAAACAATCATTAAAACAATAAGAGCAATAGCTAGTAATACTCCTTTTGGTGGCGAATTCTTTTTTCCTGCAGTTTCCATAGTTTATTTCTTAATGTTAATTCAAATTTGAAAATTTATTTTTTAAAACTTATTACAAAATTTGATGGCTTAGTTTTCAAAATTTCTACGTTTTATCTCATTTTTTATTCTCCTCATAAAATTGTAATTTTGTGAAAATGCTAATAAATAATAATAAAATAAAAATAATAATATGTCAAAAGCTATTTCTCAGGTTCCTTACGCCATAAATGAACCTGTAAGAAGTTACGAACCAGGATCTGCTGAAGTAAAATCTCTTATTTCTACTTACAAAAAAATGTGGAAAGAAAAAGTGGAAATTCCAATGTACATTGGTGGAAAGGAAGTAAAAACTAAAGAGAAAGTAAAAATTGAATCTCCACAAGATCACAAACACGATTTAGGATTCTATTATCTTGGTGAGATGAAGCATGTTGACCAAGCTATTGAAGCGGCTTTAGCTGCAAAAAAAGATTGGAATGCTTTAGGTTGGGAACAAAGGGCGTCGATTTTCTTAAAAGCTGCGGAACTTTTGGCGGGTCCATACCGAGATAAATTGAACGCTGCAACCATGATTGGACAAGGAAAAAACGTGATGCAAGCTGAAATTGATTCTGCATGTGAATTCATCGATTTCCTAAGATTCAATGTTGAGTTTATGACCGAAATGTACGCAGAACAACCTGTTTCCAGTGAAGGAATTTGGAACCGTTCTGAATACAGACCATTGGAAGGATTTTGTTTTGCTGTAACGCCATTCAATTTTACGGCAATTGCAGGAAATTTACCTTCTTGTATGGCCATGATGGGAAATGTTGTGGTTTGGAAACCTTCCCATTCTCAAGTTTATTCCGCTCAAGTGATTATGGAAATTTTTAAAGAAGCGGGACTTCCGGATGGTGTTATTAATTTAATTTATACCCCTGGGGCAAAAACAGCTGAAAAAGTTTTATCTCATCCTGATTTTGCGGGATTACATTTTACTGGTTCTACTTCCGTTTTCCAAGGGATGTGGAAGATGATTGGCGAAAATATCCACAAATACAAAACCTATCCAAGAATTGTAGGTGAAACTGGTGGAAAAGATTTCGTTATGGTTCATCCAAGTGCAGATGCAGACGCTGTTGCAACGGCTTTAGTTCGTGGTGCTTTTGAATATCAAGGTCAAAAATGTTCTGCAGCTTCCAGAGCTTATATTCCAAAATCTTTATGGAAAGACGTTCAAAAAGTGATGGAAGATCAGTTGAAATCTATAAAAATGGGTTCTCCAGAAGATCCTTCTAATTTTGTAAACGCGGTAATTCACAAAGCTTCTTTCGATAAATGTAAGACTTATATCGAAAATGCTAAAAAAGATAAAGATGCAAAAGTAATTTTCGGAGGAAAATGTGATGACAAAAAAGGTTATTTTGTTGAGCCTACAGTAATTGAAGCTACCAATCCTCAGTATGCTTCCATGTGTGAAGAAATTTTCGGTCCCATTTTAACGGTTTATGTTTATGAAGATAAAAATTGGGCAGAAACTTTAAAACTGGTGGATGAAACTTCACCATATTCTTTAACAGGTTCCATTTTTGCAAAAGACCGTTATGCTATTGAAGAAGCTTATCATGCTTTAGAAAACGCCGCCGGAAACTTTTATATCAATGACAAACCAACAGGAGCTGTCGTTGGTCAACAACCATTTGGTGGAGCCAGAGCTTCCGGAACCAACGATAAAGCAGGTTCTAAAATGAATTTACTGAGATGGGTTTCTGTAAGATCAATTAAAGAAACATTTGTAAGTCCGAAAGATTATAAATATCCATTTTTAGGATAAAATCTTAAAAACAAAAATTTGTAAAATCCGCAGAAAATCTGCGGATTTTTTTGTTATATTTGTTTCTATACAAACTTAAAAAATTATGAAAAAATTAATGGCTCTTGCTGCAGTGGCTTTGTTATTTATCGCAAGCTGCGCTCAGAAAGAAGAAAAAAGAGAAGAATTCAAAGAAGATAAAAGTGCAGAACATATGAGGAATATTCAGGGAGATTCTGCGGTTTCTGCCACGGTAGAAATAGACAGCTCCAATGCTGCGAAATAATTTTGAAAAATTAAAAAAACGG
>JAEZWE010000105.1 GCA_023420435.1 Bacteroidota bacterium | reverse complement strand
AAAGATTACAGTGAAAAAACAAAATTAACCGACGAACTTGCACAAAAAAATTCAGAATCCTTAAACCGTTTAACCGCTATTGAAAGCGTTTCAAAGAAAATTTCCGCAGGTAATTATGATATTTTCCAAGATCAACAAGCCGTGAAAAATTTGGGAAATGTTGCAGAGTCTCTCAACAGAATGGCAAAATCCCTAAAAACATCATTCCAAACTTTAGAGGAAAAACAATGGATGAGCGCTTCCATAGCCCAACTAAATGAGCAAATGATGGGTGAAAAAACCATCGAAAATTTTGCAGCAGATGTTTTAAGCAGCATCACCAAACACACCGGAAGTAATACGGCTGCGGTGTATATTCAGGGAGATGATTTAAATCTTCATTTGGCTGCTGGACATGCGTTATCCAACGAAAATAAAAAAGTACTAAAAATTGGCGAAGGTATTGCCGGACAAGCCTTCAAAGACCGAAAGCAAATGGTTTTACAAAATATTTCAGATGAAGAATCTACCATTACTTATGCAACAGGAAAAACAAAACCTAAAAATGTAGTGGCTTTTCCCGTAACCCGTTACAACATTCCTTTAGGGGTTATTGAATTGGCTTCCACACAAAATTATACTTCGCTTCAATTAGATTTTTTACAAAATATTGCTGAAAATGTAGGAATTGCATTGTTTGCTGTTCAAAACCGTGAAAAACTGCAGGAACTTTTAGAAGAAACCCAGGCGCAATCTGAAGAATTGCAAACCCAACATTCCGAATTGGAAAACATCAATGCAGAGTTAGAAGCACAATCTCAAAAGCTATTAGCTTCTGAAGAAGAACTCCGCGTACAACAAGAGGAACTTATGCAAAGCAACCAAGAACTGGAAGAAAGAAGCAGTTTATTGGAAGAAAAAAATGCACTCATTGAGCAGCATAATCTTGATATTCAGCAAAAATCCAAAGAACTGGAACAAAGTACAAGGTATAAATCCGAGTTTCTGGCCAACATGTCTCATGAACTTAGAACTCCTTTAAATTCTATTTTACTTCTTTCCCGATTAATGACCGAAAGTGAAGATTTGGATGAACAGTATGTAGAATATGCCGAAGTAATGAATAATTCCGGACAAGGTTTATTAACCCTTATTGACGAAATTTTGGATCTTTCAAAAATTGAAGCCGGAAAAATGACGCTAAACCTTCAGGAAGTGCCGGTTTCAGAAATTCTGAAAGATATGGAACTGATGTTCAAACCTGTTGCCAACCAAAAAAATCTTCAGCTGATTTTGGAAAACAGTACTACCCATTCAATCATAAAAACAGATAAACAAAGAATTGAACAAATTCTGAAAAACTTGCTTTCAAACGCATTAAAATTTACCTCACAAGGAAGTGTAACCCTAAAAGTTTTTTCCGATGAAACAGAAAATAAATTCAGTTTTAGCGTAAAAGATACCGGCATCGGAATTCCGGAAGAAAAATTAAAAATGGTTTTCGAAGCCTTCCAGCAAGCAGATGGTTCAACCCAAAGAAAATATGGCGGAACCGGACTTGGACTTTCCATAAGTAGAGAACTGGCTCGTCTTTTAGGTGGTAAAATTGAACTGAAAAGTGTAGAAAATGTTGGTAGTGAATTTACCCTAATTGTTCCCGTAAATTTGGAAGAAAATCAAAAAAATTCAGAAGTGGAAAACGCTATTGATTTTACTGAAATTCAAGAGAAAAAAATAATTCCACAAATTACTTTAGCTGCAGAGCCACAACGTTTTATTGCAGAAAATATTCCACAACCTGTTGATGATGACAGGGATACTATTTCCAGTGGCGACAAAATAATCCTTATTATTGAAGACGATACCGATTTTGCAAAAATATTATTGAATTACAGTCGCAGCAAAAATTATAAAGGTTTAGTGGCAGTGCGTGGAGATACCGGTATTGAAATGGCACAAAAATTTAAGCCCAATGCGATATTATTGGATATTCAGTTACCTATTATGGATGGTTGGGAAGTAATGGAAGCATTAAAATCCAATCCGGAAACCAAGCCAATTCCTGTACACATGATGTCTTCCATGAAGATGAAGCAGGAAAGCCTTCTAAAAGGCGCCGTAGATTTCATAAACAAACCTTTTGCTTTGGAACACATGCAGGAAATTTTCAAAAAATTGGAAAATGCCCTCAACAAATCTCCTAAAAAAGTTCTGATTGTAGAAGAAAATCAGCAACATGCAAAAGCGTTGGGATATTTCTTAACCGCACATCACATCAACACTGAAATATCAAACAATATTGCGGACAGCATCCATTCCTTACAAAACAAAGAAGTAGATTGCGTGATCTTAGACATGGGAATTCCCGATAAAAACGCCTATGAAACGCTGGAAACCATCAAACAAAATAATGGTTTGGAAAATCTTCCTATTATTGTTTTTACAGGTAAAAACCTGTCCAAAGGTGAAGAAAACCGGATAAAGAAATATGCAGATTCCATTGTGGTAAAAACAGCTTATTCTTATCAAAGGATTTTGGATGAAGCCGGGCTGTTCCTTCATTTGGTGGAAGAAAAAAATAAAAAAAATAAATCCACCGAAAATTTTGAAAACCTTAGCGAACTAAGAAATATTTTAAAAGATAAAACCGTGCTTATTGCCGATGATGATGTACGAAATATCTTCTCATTAACCAAAGCTTTAGAACTTCACGGCATGAAAGTAATTCCAGCCATGGATGGAAAAGAAGCCATGAAAGAATTAGAGAAAAATTCTGAAATTGATGTAGTTTTAATGGATATGATGATGCCGGAAATGGACGGTTATGAAACCATTCGTGAAATTCGATCTATAGCAAAATTCAGAAATCTTCCGGTTCTTGCGGTAACTGCAAAAGCAATGATGGGTGATAGAGAAAAATGTATTGCTGTAGGTGCATCGGATTTTATTTCAAAACCGGTGGATATAGATCAGTTGGTTTCGCTACTTAGAGTTTGGCTTTACGATAAAATTTAAATTTTTTCCACTATGAAAAATTCAATGGAAATTCTTATTATTGACGACGACAGCAAAAATATATTTGCCTTATCTGCCGTGTTAAAAGCTAAAAAGCTGCACTGCGTTTCCAGCCAAAGTGCGATGGAAGGTTTTAAAATTTTAGAAGAAAACCCCAACATTGGCGTGGTCTTGATGGATATGATGATGCCGGAAATGGATGGTTATGAAGCCATAAAAAAAATGAAAAGTTCTGAAAAATTAAAAAACTTTCCTGTGGTGGCTTTAACAGCACAAGCAATGACCGGTGATCGCGAAAAATGTCTTGAAGCAGGCGCTGATGGTTATATTTCAAAACCGGTGAATATTGATGAACTGATGGAAATTCTCAATAAAATAATAGTGAAGTGAAGTCGCAACAAAATGATGAATTAGTAGAAATACTTCTTTCGGATGTTTTGGAAGTATATGGCTACGATTTTACCGGATATTCCAGAGCTTCGCTGAAGCGAAGGATGATTCGTCTGTACGAGCTGGATCGTTTTGTAAGTTTTGCAGAATACCGATATAAAATAAGAACTGAACCCAGTTATTTCACCCGTTTTTTAGAAGAAATCACCATTAATGTTACCGAAATGTTTCGCGATCCTGAATTTTACAGAAATTTAAGACGTGACATTTTACCCAAATTAGGAACTTACCCTTTTATCCGAATTTGGATTGCGGGTTGCAGTACCGGTGAAGAAGCGTATTCTATCGCTATTTTATTGAAAGAACTGAACTTGCTCCATAAGTCGTTGATCTATGCAACGGATATTAACAGTGCTGTTTTAGATTCTGCCTCACAAGCGATCATTCCGCTGAATAAAATAAAATTATATACCGAAAATTATATTGCTGCAGGAGGAAGAGAAAACTTTTCCAACTATTACACCGCCAATTATTCCTTAGGAAAACTGAATGATGAACTAAAATCTAAAATTATTTTTTCAACCCATAATTTGGTAAACGATAATTCTTTTAACGAATTTCAGTTGATACTTTGCAGAAATGTAATCATTTATTTCGACCGTTCTTTACAAAATAAAGTATTTGAACTTTTTGACGGAAGTTTGGAAAAATTTGGATATTTGGCTTTGGGAACGAAAGAAACTTTAGATTTTTCTGATATTTCAAAGAAATACGAAAGGATGGGTAGTGCAAAAATATGGCGTAAAATTCACGAATAAATGGTTATAAATTGTGATTTATTAATAATAGGGGGTTCTGCCGGAAGTTTAGAGGTGCTTTTGAAAGTACTTCCCCATTTGAAGACGGATTTATCTTTCGCCATCGTATTGGTTTTACACCGCAAACCCGGAATGGACAGTTTACTTACTAATTTATTAAGCTCCAAAACAAAACTTCCCGTCAAAGAATTGGAAGAAAAAGAGAAAATTCAAAATTCTAAAATTTATATTGTTCCGCCAAATTACCATTTACTGATCGAAAAAGATAAAACTTTTTCCTTGGATGCCTCAGAAAAAGTGAATTATTCCAGGCCTTCCATAGATGTTAGTTTTGAAGCTGCTTCAGAAGTTTATAAAGAAAATTTAGTGGCCATTTTACTTTCGGGATCCAATAGTGATGGAACAAAAGGTTTAAAAAAAATTAAAGAAAACGGAGGAATTACAGTCATACAAAATCCGGAATCTGCCACGGTTTCTTACATGCCGGAAAACGCAAGACAACACGTAGAAATAGACTATAATTTAAAAATTGAAGAAATAGCTGATTTTATAAATGATTTATAATAATGGAACCCAACATGAGCAATAAAACAAATAAAGTTTTCATTTTTGACGACAATTTAGAAATTCTGGAGCTTTGTACGGATATTTTGGAAGATTTGGGATGTGAAGTAAAAACATCGCCAACAACGAATGACATTGAGAAACAAATTAGCGACTATATGCCCAATCTTATTTTTATGGACAACTGGCTTCCTGATATTTCCGGAATTGAAGCTACACAAAAACTAAAAGCAAATGAAAATTTAAAAAATATTCCTGTTATTTATTTCAGCGCTAATAATAACATTAGTGAATTGGCGGAAGAAGCCAAAGCGGATGCCTATATTGCAAAACCTTTTGATATTAATGAGTTTGAGGAAATTACAAAAAAATTTTTAAAATAAAATATTTAAAAAAGAAAAGTGATTGACTTTTGCGCTATCGATTTTGAAACGGCAACTCATGAGCGACATTCTGCCTGCGAAATGGGAATTTGTATGGTAGAAAACGGAGAAATTGTAGAAACCAAAACCTGGCTCATCAAACCACCGAGTTTTCCTTATTTTAATCCACATAATATCAATGTTCATGGTATCTATCCAAAAGATGTGGAAAATGCACCTACCTTTGACGAAATTTGGTACGAAGCCGAAAAATTGATGTACGGAAATTTAATGATTGCTCATAACGCTTCTTTTGATGCTTCTGTTTTGCGTGGCTGTTTAGATTATTACGGAATTTTCAAACCAAAATTGAAATATTTATGTTCCATACAAATTGCCAAAAAATCCTGGAAAAATTTACCGAGATATGGTTTAAAATCGCTTGCAGAAAATCATCAAATACAATTCAACCATCACAGAGCCGGAGATGACGCTGAAGTTTGTGCGAAAATTTCACTTTTGGGTTTTGAAAAATTAATGTTAACAAGAAATGATGAAGTGCGACAGGTTTTATCAAAAAATCTAAAAGTCTTGTAAAAAAATTAAAATTAATTCAACAAAAAAGTCCTCGAAATAAGGACTTTAATTTTTTATTGAGTTTAAAATTAATTACTTAAAACTTCGGCTAAAAGATTAAATTTAGGAATATCAATTTCAAAATTTTCTTTGTTAACTGAATTTTGTAAAAGATATTTACCACTCATATTTCCAACTCCGGAACGTATCATCACGTTCGAGAAATAAGTAAAAGCATCACCAGGTAAAATTTCTGGTGTTAAACCAATAACACCGTCTCCGCTAACTTCTGTAAATCCAAAACCCACATCAAAAATAAGCCATTTTCTTTTTAAAAGTTTAAAAGGCTCATTGCTTAAATTTTCTATGGAAATATAATATTTAAAAACAAAACGGTTTTCTGAAGGATAACTGTTTTTACTATCATATTCGGGAACTACCGTTACTTTCACATCGTTGGTTACTTTAGAAAACATCACTTTATGCTTTTAGGTTTGTAGTAATCTTGCAAAATTCTCGCCTTTTTTATATTTTTCATAAAAAATTCTTAAAATTTCACAAATTTTGAAAATAATAGTATAAAAAAATCCTGCATTACTGCAGGATTTGGATATTTTTTTTTAAAGTTCTAAGGCCTTTCTTTCGTCTCCACCCATCAAAATTTCAACGGGGTTGTCTATTCCTTCTTTTACAGCGACCAAAAATCCTACCGATTCTCTGCCATCAATAATTCTATGGTCGTAAGACATCGCAACATACATCATTGGATGAATAACGACTTGTCCATCCACTGCAATTGGTCTTTGGATAATGTTGTGCATTCCCAAAATCGCAGATTGTGGCGGATTAATAATTGGTGTTGAAAGCATGGAGCCAAAAACACCACCGTTGGTAATGGTGAAAGTTCCACCTGTCATTTCATCTACGGTAATTCCACCATCACGAACTTTATCTGCTAAAGCTTTGATATTGGCTTCTACACCTCTGAAAGACATATTTTCTGCATTTCTCAACACAGGTACCATTAAGCCTTTTGGTCCGGAAACCGCAATAGAAATATCACAGAAATCATAATTTATTTTGTAATCTCCATCAATAGAAGCATTTACATCAGGATACATTTGCAAAGCTCTGGTTACTGCTTTGGTGAAAAATGACATAAAACCAAGACCTACACCATGTTTTGCAGCAAACTCGTCTTTATATTGTTTTCTAATTCTAAAAATTTCGGACATATCCACTTCGTTGAAAGTTGTCAACATGGCTGTTTCATTTTTTACAGAAACCAACCTTGTAGCCAATTTTCTTCTCAACATCGATAATTTTGTAGAAGTTTGTGATCTGGAACCACTTGTTGAGTTTGCAGCTCCCATTGCAGGAACAGCCGCATTTTGTGCATCTTCCTTGGTAATTCTTCCGTCTCTTCCACTTCCGGAAACTTGTGAAGCCTCCATCCCTTTTTCGTCCAGTATTTTTTTCGCTGCCGGAGAAGGAGTCCCACTTGCATAAGTTGCTGCAGCAGGTTTTTCCACTACTTTTTGTTCTGCATTAGGAGCTTCTTTATTTTCGTCAGCTTTCGGAACTTCCGTTTTTGTAGATTCTTTAGCTGCACCTTCTGGCTTTGCAGCGTCCATATCAATTAAACAAACCACTTGTCCTACTTGTACTACTTCCCCTTCTTCTGCTTTTAAAGTAATAATTCCGCTTTGCTCTGCAGGAAGTTCTAAGGTTGCTTTGTCGGAATCAACTTCAGCAATCGGTTGGTCTTTTTCTACATAATCGCCATCTTGTACAAGCCAAGTTGCAATTTCAACTTCGGTGATGGATTCTCCCGGCGAAGGAACTTTCATTTCTAATACTGACATCTTTATATTTTTTAATTTTTAAAATTTTAATTATGCGGTTACAGGACGGGAACTGGGAACATCGTTACAGTTAAAAACGGCATTAATAACGCCAGTTTGATTTTTCTCGAACATCTTATGACTTCCAGGAGCCGGTGTTCCACTGGCAATTGGCGCAACTACTTGAATTCCCGTATCTCTGAAGTTTCTGAGAATAAAAGGCCAAGCTCCCATATTTTCTGGTTCTTCTTGAGCCCAGATTAATGATTTTCTGTTGGAATATTTTGCGAAAATTTCTTCAATTTTATCCATTTGAAGTGGATATAACTGTTCAAATCTTACAATAGCAATCGTTTCATCATTGGTATCTTCTTTTTTGGCTAAAAGTTCAAAATATAATTTCCCTGAACAAAGAACCAATCTTTCCACTTTTGAAGCATCTGCAGTTGGATCGTCCAAAATCGGTTGGAAAGCTCCATTCGCTAAATCTTCCAATGGAGAAACTACTTTTGGATGTCTTAACAAAGATTTTGGAGACATCACCACTAATGGTTTTCTGAATGGGAATTTCAACTGTCTTCTCAACAAATGGAAATAATTGGCAGGATTTGTAATATTGGCAACAATGATATTTTCATTGGCACAAAGCGTTAAAAATCTTTCCAATCTTGCGGATGAATGTTCTGCACCTTGTCCTTCAGAACCGTGCGGAAGCAACATTACCAAACCATTTTGGATTTTCCATTTATCTTCAGCTGCTACTAAATACTGATCTACAATAATTTGAGCACCGTTGGTAAAATCTCCAAACTGAGCTTCCCAAACTGTTAAAGTATTGGGAGCCGACATTGCATAACCATAATCGAAACCTAAAACTCCATATTCTGAAAGATGAGAATTGTAAACATCAAAAATTTGATTTTCGTTTACATATTTTAACGGAACATATTCTTCTTCTGTATCTTCAGTTTTCACCACTGCATGACGGTGAGAGAAAGTTCCTCTTTCCACATCTTCCCCGGAAATTCTGATATTGGAACCTTCATCCAGTAAAGTTGCATACGCTAAAAGTTCTCCCATTGCCCAATCTAATGCGTTGTTTTCGACCATTTTGGCTCTGGTATCAAAAAGTCTCGTAATTTTATTAATGAATTTTTTATCGGCTGGAAGGGTTGAAATTTTCAAGGCTATTTCCTTCAATTTTTCTAAATTGAATTGGGTATCGTAAGTTTTGAAAACCGCTCCTTTTTCACCCATTGGATATTTGGTCCAAAGTTCTTCCATGAAAATCGCCATGGCATTTTTCTCAATTTCTTTTGAAGCATCAAAATCTACATCCAGTAATGCTTTAAAATCAGTTTCCATTTTTTTCAAAACTTCCTCGGAAACAACGCCTTCTTTTACCAATTTTTCTTTATAAATTTCTCTTGGATTGGCGTGTTTTGATATCAGCTTGTATAGATTGGGTTGTGTAAATCTCGGCTCATCCCCTTCGTTATGGCCGTATTTTCTGTAACCTAAAAGATCGATGTAAACATCTTTCCCGAATTTTGCTCTATATTCTGCTGCAAAACGAATGGCATGAACTACTGCTTCTACATCATCAGCATTTACATGAAGCGCCGGTGAAGCAGTTACTTTTGCAACATCCGTACAATATACTGAAGAACGAGCGTCTAAATAATTGGTAGTAAATGAAACTTGGTTATTAACAACAATATGCACTGTTCCACCGGTTTTATAACCATCTAAAGTCATCATTTGTGCAATTTCATAAACAATTCCTTGTCCTGCAATAGCGCCATCTCCATGAATAACAATAGGAAGAACTTTTCCGTAATCTTTGTATTCGTTATCTACTTTTGCTCGGCAAATTCCTTCCACCAAAGCAGCAACCGTTTCCAAATGTGATGGATTTGGCGTTAAGTTTATTTTTACTTCTTCTCCTGAAGCTGTTTTTATTTTTTTTGAAGATCCTAAGTGATATTTTACGTCACCAGAAAATACATCTTCTTCAAATTCTTTTCCTTCAAA
>JAEZWE010000100.1 GCA_023420435.1 Bacteroidota bacterium | reverse complement strand
GTTATTAGTTTTTACCTCCAATTGTGAAATTGGAGGTTTTTTATTATAAAATGTTTTTAGACAAATAGAAAAATTGATTCTAATGAAGAGATGAAAATTTATTTTTGATTGATTTCTTCCGCTTCTTCCATTAATTTCAAGTAAGTAATATAACGGGTTTCTTCAATTTCGCCCAATTCTAAATTTTGCAAAACGGCGCATTTAGGCTCATTAATATGTAAACAATTGTGGAATTTGCATTCACGCCCCGTTTCAAAAATTTCCGGAAAATAATGCTGAATTTCTTCTTTTTCCACATCAATCATCGCAAATTCCCGAACTCCAGGAGTATCGATAACACTTCCGCCAAATTTCCAAAAATGCATTTGTGCAAAAGTTGTGGTATGTTTTCCTTTTAAATGGACATCCGAAATTTCACCGGTTTTCAAATTTAAATTGGGTTGTAAAGCATTAACCAGTGTTGATTTCCCGCATCCTGAATGTCCAAAAAATACCGAAACTTTATCTTTAATTTCTTCTCTAAGAATTTCTAAATTTTCCCCTGAAACAGAAGAAGTTTTAAGGGTTTTATAACCTATATTTTCATAAAGACTGGAAATATTTTCAATAATTTCCAATTCATCTTCATTCAGCAAATCAGTTTTATTGAATAAAATGAGTGGAATAATATTGTAAGCTTCACAACAAGCCAAAAAACGATCTAAAAATCCCAAAGAAGTTTCCGGAAATTTTAAGGTGTAAATAAAGCAGGCCACATCAATATTAGAGGCAATAATATGCGCTTCTTTTGAGAGGTTTACCGATTTTCGAATCAGGTAATTTTTACGAGACTCAATTTTCGTAATCCAGGCAATATCATCCTGTTCCAATTCAAATTCTACGTGATCTCCCACTGCAAGAGGATTTGTCAGGCGTGTTTTAATCAGTTTAAATTTCCCTCGAATCCGGGCTTCATAGAATTTTTCAGTATCAAATTCCATTACTTGATACCAACTTCCGGTTGATTTGGTGATGAGTCCTTTCACAGTTTTGGATCAATCATAATGTTATTCTGAACTTCAATGGATTGCTCATGGATGGATTTAAAAATTTTCTCGATAAATTCCGGCGACATTCCCGCTTCAGAAGCTTTTTGGTTGGCATATTCCTGCACCATATTCCATCTTTCCGGCTGAAAAATCACTGTATTGTTTTCCATTTTCAGTTGACCGATTTTTTCAGAAATTTTCATTCTTTGTGAAAGCAATTCTATCAATTGAAAATCAATATCAGAAATTAAAGTTCTGTAACCGCCAACTTCACTATCAATTTTTGAAATATCAGTGTTTCGAATTTTTAAATTTCTTAGAAGTTCTGCTAAAATTTCAGGGGTAATTTGTTGTTTTGCGTCGCTCCAAGCTTGATCAGGATTACAGTGCGTTTCAATCATCGCACCATGATATCCCATATTCATGGCTTCTTGCGTTACTGAAGCCAAATTTATTCGATTTCCGCAAATGTGGGAAGGATCTACAATTATGGGAATATTTGGAAATTGATTTTTAAAATCTAATGCAATTTGCCAATTGGGGACATTTCTGTATTTTGTTTTTTGGTAAGTGGAAAATCCACGATGTATTACGCCTATATTTTCAATTCCCTGAGATAAAAGTCGTTCTAAAGCACCAATCCATAAAGCTAAATCCGGATTTACAGGATTTTTTACTAAAATTATTTTTTTTGTTCCGGCTAAAGCTTCTGCAATTTCCTGTACGGTAAAAGGATTTACGGTAGAACGTGCGCCAATCCACAGAATATCCACATCCGCTTCTAAAGCAGCTTCCACGTGATGTTTTGTGGCGACTTCTGTGGCTGTTTTAAAGCCGAACTCTTCTTTTACGTTTTGCAACCATTGCAAACCAATTGCTCCTACTCCTTCAAAACCATTAGGTTTGGTACGAGGTTTCCAAATTCCGGCACGAAAAACAGGGGCAATAATTTCCGTTTTTTTTATTCTTTCAGCAGTTTCCAGCATTTGTTTTTCGCTTTCAGCGCTGCAAGGTCCTGCAATAATGAAAGGATGCGGGAAATCGGTGATCCAATAATTTTTAAGATTTTGTAATTCCATCTTCGAGTTTTCAGCTACTTTTTTTAATTAAAATCAAATTTAAACAAATCGTCCAAATCTTTTAAAACGGGGTTTATTTCTACATATTTTTCAAAAATGGTTCTTTTTGTTACCACTTCTTTTTTCATTTTACTGAAACTATTTTTATACTGAATCTCAATTCTGAAATGATTGACTTTATGTTTAAATTTATTAAAAAAATCGGTGCTTACTTTATCGAATTCCGCTTTGGCTGTGTCTGAAGGATAATGGATACAAATGGTGTTTTCATCCACTTTATTAAGTTGAAATCCGGAAATTGCATTGTAAATGACGATGTCATTTTTCTGAATTTCTTCTAAAAATTTTTTCCATTCAGTTTGCAAATCCGTTTCGGTGAAATGGTTATTTGGAAGTTCTTCTGTATTTTGAAGGGGAAGATTGTTTTCAGAAATTTCTTCTTTTTTATCCAGTTTTGCACTAATGCTGAAACGGGATTTTGTATTTTCTTTGGAAGAAAATATGGGGGAAACTGCTATTTTTATTTCGGGTATTTCAACTTTTGATTCCGGAAATGTGGAATTTTCTTTTTTTTCTTCCGTTTTTTGGATCAGTTCTTTTGAAATTTCTTTAAGCAGAGGTGCTAAAATCAAGAACTTTTTTTTTTAACTTCCGCTCCATTTGCTGTTAAACTGGCGATTTGCATTAACGCAATTTCTACGGTAAGACGAGGATTTTTAGAATTTTTGTAATTGATGTCTGCATGGTTGCAGATTTCAATGGCGTCAATAAGTTGTTGTGGAGTCCAGTTTTTACTTTGTTCACCAAATTTGGCTTTGGTTTTTTCGCCCACTTCAATTAAATTAAGCGTTGAAGCATTTTGTGCCATCATTAGATCCCTAAAATGACTTCCCAAACCGGCAATAAAAATATGAGGATCAAATCCTTTTTTTACAATTTCGTTGAAACTTCTCAGCGTTTCCGGAATATTATTTTGGTGTGCTAAATCTACAATGTTTAGATATTGATCGTAATCTAAAATATTGAGCACTTCCGCAGCTTTTTCAAGCGTAATATTTTTCTGGGTAAAAGTGGAAAGACGGTCGAAAATGGAAAGCGCATCTCTTAATGCTCCATCTGCTTTTTGGGCAATTAAGTATAAAGCATCATCTTCATATTTTACGGATTCTTTCTCTGCAATTTTCCTTAAATGTTCCTGAATGTCCTCAATCGTAATTCTTTTAAAATCATAAATCTGACATCTCGATAAAATCGTAGGAATAATTTTATGTTTTTCCGTTGTTGCTAAGATAAATATTGCGTGAGCTGGCGGTTCTTCCAAAGTTTTTAAAAAAGCATTGAAGGCTGCTTGGCTCAGCATGTGAACCTCATCAATAATATATACTTTATATTTTCCAACTTGCGGAGCAAAACGAATTTGTTCCGTAAGTTCACGAATATGCTCTACTCCATTATTAGAAGCTGCATCCAGTTCATGTATATTGTAAGCAAAACCATCTTCCGAAGTTGAGCCGTCTTTTTCGTTAATTTTACGGGCTAAAATTCTTGCACAAGTTGTTTTTCCTACACCTCTTGGTCCGCAAAAAAGCATGGCTTGCGCTAACTGGCTGTTTTCGATAGCGTGTTCCAAAGTATCTGTAATATGTTGTTGCCCAACAACAGTATCAAACTCTTGTGGTCGGTATTTTCTTGCAGATACGATGAAGTTTTCCATTGGTCAAAAATAGGAAATTAAGTTTTAATTCAAAAGTGAAATTAGTTTTTGTTGAATATTTAAAGGTAAAATTTTGATGCTCAAATTATTGCTTTTCTGAAAGTTTATTTTCCAGTTTTTTAATGTCGATTTTTAGGTCGTTAATCATTGTCGTAATTTGGCTTGAGCTAAACTGTTCCGGTTCAAATTCTTCCGTAGAAATACTGCTGGCAAATTCCCAAATTTCTAAAATATCCATCATAGGAATTTCATAAGGCTCATAAAAAGCATTATCAGAACTTACCTCAATACTCTTTTCTCGTTTTTTTACCAGTCTTTTGTAAACGATTCCTTCGTTTCGGGTGACGAAGATATAAGTTTTATTATTTTTTAAATCTTCCGTGGTTTCTATATATTTCCCCACAATATAGGTGCCGTCACGAAATGGAGGCATAGAATCTCCACTGGCAGGAAAAGCCCGAAATTTTCCGTTGATTAAAAATGGAAGATGAATTTGTTGAAGATTTTCTATGTATTCCGGATCGCTATAACCGCTTAAATAGCCCATGCTTGCTTTGTGCGGAATAATTTCGATTCGGTTTTCTCCCGAAGTATCTACTTTTATGGGCAGCACAATTCGGTTATCGGGAAGTTTGATGATTTCATCTAAAGGATATTTTCTGATATCGAT
This sequence comes from Bacteroidota bacterium, assembly GCA_023420435.1. GTDB lineage: Bacteria > Bacteroidota > Bacteroidia > Flavobacteriales > Weeksellaceae > JAEXBA01. The sequence goes on along the minus strand of JAEZWE010000100.1, from coordinate 2,538 downwards.
AGAAACCAGCAAATCTATACTGATTTTAAAATATTTTGAAATTTTCAATAAAATTTCAATGGGTGGTTCTGAAGCGCCGTCTTCATATTTCGCATATCTTCCTCGTGTAATGATCAGATTATCGGCAACTTTTTGTTGCGAAAATTGGAGTTGCGCTCTTAAATAGCGCATATTATCGGATAAAATAGACATTGATAAATTTTATAACAACAAATATAAAAAATATTAGTATAAAATATAGCATTTGAGAAATATAAAAAAATAAAAAAACCGCTGAAAAAATCAACGGTTTTAAAATTTTTGCGGAGAGTGAGGGATTCGAACCCCCGGACCTGTTACAGTCAACAGTTTTCAAGACTGCCGCAATCGACCACTCTGCCAACTCTCCAAAAACAGTATTTCTGTTTTTGAGTGGTGCAAATATAAAGCGCTTTTATATTTTGACCAAATTATTTTTATAAAAATCTTTTAAAAGACTTAATATCAGAAGAAAAAATTACAATTTATTGATTTGATATCCTAAAATTACGGCAAGAAAACCCAGAAAAACGCTTAAAAAGATGTATAAAAGCAAAATTCCATAGTTTTCATTTTGGTAAAGTGTGAAATTTTCCGCTGAAAAAGTAGAGAATGTGGTGAAACCTCCGCAAAATCCGACAATCAGTAAAAATTTCAAATTTTGATCGTCTTTTAAAAAATGGGAGGAAAAAAGTCCGATAAGAAAACAACCCAATAAATTCACAATTAATGTTCCTATAGGAAAGGCATTTATCGTCCAAAATTTTTGGGTATAATTCGAAATTAGGAAGCGCAAAACACTTCCTAATCCACCTCCTAAAAATATGTAAATAAGGTTTTTCAAATTAAGGTAATTCCGCTAAATATTTTTCGGCATCCATAGCAGCCATACAACCGGAACCTGCTGCTGTAATGGCTTGTCGGTAAATGTGATCCTGAACATCACCTGCTGCAAAAACACCAGGCAAATTGGTTTTAGTTGAACCTTTTTCAGTAACTATATACCCATTTTCATCTGTCGTAATTTGTTCTTTGAAAATTTCTGTATTGGGTTTGTGACCAATGGCAATAAAAATTCCGTGAACTTCAATTTTTGAAATTTCCTGAGTTTGGTTGTTGATAACCACGGCTCTTTCCACCAAATTATTTTCACCTTCAATTCCTGTCAATTCATGGTGAAATTTCACTTCAATATTGGGAGTATTTTCTACGCGGTGAATCATTGCTTTCGAAGCTCTAAATTCATTTTTGCGAACCAACAGGGTTACTTTTCTGCAAAGTTTTGCCAAATAAGTGGCTTCTTCAGCTGCAGTATCTCCACCTCCAACGACAATAACATCTTTTCCTTTATAAAAAAATCCGTCACAAGTGGCACAAGCCGAAACTCCACCTCCACTGTATTTTTTTTCATCATCCAAACCGAGATATTTTGCAGTTGCACCGGTTGAAATAATTACGGATTTTGCAAAAATTTCTTTATTTCCTGCCCAAAGTTTGTGGATTCCTCCAATGTCATTGGAAAATTCTGCTTTGGTAATCATTTCATAAAAAACTTTGGTATCGAATCTTTCCGCTTGCTTTTGCAAATCCATCATCATTTCGGGACCGGTAATTCCTTGCGGATAACCCGGGAAATTATCAACTTCTGTTGTGGTGGTTAATTGTCCGCCAGGTTCAAGACCGGTATAAAGTTGCGGTTTTAGATCGGCTCTTGCTGCATAAATTGCTGCGGTAAATCCGCTGGGTCCAGAACCAATGATTACACAGTCTAAAATATTATTTTCCATTGTATTGATAGATTATTTTTAAAAATTTAAAGGTTCAAAAATCGGGAAATATTTTTGAGTACAAAATTTTTTGAAGATGAATTTTTTCAATGATGATCATATCCAAAAAATTGTTTTTTTTTGCTTTTTTTGATTCGGGAAACAGCTGGCTAAACTTTTACTTTGGTTTTATCCACATTTAAAATTTTGAAAACCAATTCTTTCATGAGTTCCGGAGTTTCCATATTGGTGGCACCTAAACCTTTTCCTTTTAAATCCATTTCACGGAGAATAGAAATAATCCTTGTGCTGTGTTTTAAGCTATAAAATTTCACTGCATTCGCTAAATCTAAAGCCTGATAATAATTGGCGCCTACCGAAGTTTGAATGGTTCTGGAATCTCTTGCAGAAATCGCATGTGCAATAGTAAGGTTCGAGAAAAAATTATATAAATTTCCTATGGTTAATACAAAAGGATTATTTTTTTCGCTTTTTCCCATGTAGTAAGCGATTTTCATGGATTTTTCCGGATCTTTTACAGAGAGTGCTTTGATCAATTCAAAAACATTAAACTCCTTACTGATTCCGATATGCGTTTCCACGATGTTTCCGTCGAGAATTTCGCCTTCTTTTAAAATGAGGTGTAATTTTTGGAGTTCATTGGAAATTCTGGAAAGATTGTTTCCCAAATATTCTGCTAAAAGTTGTGAAATATTAGGTGCGGTATTTAAACCCAGCGATTTACATTCTTCAC
>JAEZWE010000233.1 GCA_023420435.1 Bacteroidota bacterium | reverse complement strand
TGAGTAGGGTGATAATCATACGTTGCACCATCATAATTAGTTATTTTTGAGAAGCCTCCCACCATAAACTCTTGATGCGTACTTCTAACATTCCCACCGTCCCAAATAGCTCCAATCATATTTTGACCTTGAACATTAATCCCTAGCGAACCTCCTGAGTATAAAGTTGTTGCTCTTGCTGTTGTTGCTGCACCTGCATTATCGGTTTGAGCAAAAACAAATTCACCATTAGGCAAAACATCCATTAACTCTTTTTTAACCCCATTAACAATGGTAATTCTTTGGATTTGTGGATTAAGTTGGAGAAAATCATTAATTCTTGTTATTCTTGCTTTTTCCTGCAGAATAAGTTCAAGTGATAGCTTTTCATTTGCCTCTTTATTGGAGAATGACGCTATTCTTTCTCTCTCCTCTTTGGTTTGCCCAAATGCAACCATAGGTAATCCTAAAACCAAAAAGAGTAAATTTCTTTTTTTCATTTTTTCTTTTAAATATTTAAAATTTTACAGTTTTATAAATTGTTTGTATGCAAATATAAGATTATTTGAATTATTATGATAAAATTTAACATTTTCCATATTAAGCAAATAATCCTGAAGTAAACTTCAAGATTATTTATATGCACCTATATTTATTCTAAATACAATCGTTCTACTTGAAATATGATTTCTATATCACAATAATATTTACGACAAAAGTTTTATTTTAGTTTTTTCTTAACCGCAACTTCTTCATAAACTTCAAGAATATCACCGATTTCAATATCATTATATCCTTTTAAGTTAAGACCACATTCATAACCTTTTGTAACTTCTTTTACATCATCTTTAAAACGTTTCAAGCTTTCCAATTCTCCATCAAATTTCACAATTCCGTCTCTCAGAAGTCTGATTTTAGAATTTCTAGTTACTTTTCCTGTTAAAACCATACAACCTGCAATACTTCCAACTTTAGAAATTTTGAAAACTTCTCTAATTTCAACATTACCGATTACTTCTTCTTTAATTTCTGGCGAAAGCATTCCTTCCATCGCTTCTTTTACCTCATCTATTGCCTTGTAAATCACCGAGTAAGTTCTGATTTCAATTTCTTCACGGTCTGCAAGATCTTTTGCACTTGCACCGGCTCGAACATTAAATCCAATAATAATGGCATCAGAAGCAGTGGCAAGATTCACATCTGATTCCGTGATTTGTCCCACTCCTTTATGAAGAATATTTACATTAATTTCTTCTGTTGAAAGTCTTTGCAATTGATCAGAAAGTGCTTCTACCGAACCATCTACGTCTCCTTTTAAGATAATATTCAATTCTTTGAAATCTCCGAGAGCAATTCTTCTTCCTAATTCTTCAAGTGTGGTATGCTTTTTAGTCCTGATAGAAAGTTCACGTTGTAACTGTTCACGTTTATTGGCAATTGTTTTCGCTTCACTTTCGTCAGCATAAACCCTGAATTTATCTCCCGCAGTTGGTGCGCCATCCAAACCTAAAATTGTCGCTGGAATAGAAGGTCCGGCTTCTTTTAGATTTCTTCCACGTTCATCTAGCATTGCTTTTACTTTTCCGTGATTTTTCCCGGCCAAAACATAATCTCCAATTCTTAATGTTCCTGTTTGAACCAAAATAGTGGCTACATAACCTCTTCCTTTATCTAATGAAGCCTCAATAACAACGCCTTGTGCAACTCTATCCGGATTTGCTTTCAATTCCAACATTTCCGCTTGAAGCAATACTTTTTCAAGAAGCGCATCTACATTGTTACCAAATTTTGCAGAAATTTCCTGTGACTGTACGTTTCCTCCCCATTCTTCCACCAAGATATTCATTGCGGAAAGTTGTTCACGGATTTTATCCGGATTTGCATTGGGCTTATCCACTTTATTGATAGCAACAATCATAGGAACTCCTGCCGCTTGTGCGTGAGAAATCGCTTCTTTTGTTTGAGGCATCACATCATCATCCGCAGCAATTACAATAATGGCAATATCGGTAATTTGTGCTCCTCTAGCTCTCATAGCAGTAAACGCTTCGTGACCTGGTGTATCGAGGAAAGTAATGCGCTGTCCGTTTTCTAATTTCACGTTGTAAGCACCAATATGCTGTGTAATTCCTCCAGATTCTCCAGCAATAACATTTGTTTTTCTTATATAATCCAATAAAGAGGTTTTACCGTGGTCAACGTGTCCCATTACGGTTACTATTGGAGCTCTAAATTGTAAATCTTCTTCGCTGTCTTCAATTTCTTCTACTGCTTCTTCCAAATCAGCATCTTGAAATTCAATTTTATATCCAAATTCGTCCGCTACAAGTAAAAGAGTGTCAGCTTCTAAACGCTGATTCATGGTTACAAAAACACCTAACGAAAAACAGACAGAAATTACTTCAGTTGGACTTACATTCATTAAACTTGCCAATTCACCAACCGTAATAAATTCGGTAACTTTCAAAGTTCTGTCCGCTGCTTCAAGCTCCTGCTGCAATTCGCCCTGTTCTCTTCTATAAGTTCTTTTCTCTTTTCTGTATTTGGAGCCTTTAGATTTTCCACCTTTATTAGTTAGTTTTTCTAAAGTTTCTTTAATTTGATTTTTTACCTGTTCATCCGTAAGCTCAACAGGCATTGTCCTTTGTGGACCTCTTCTGTTATTATTTCCACCACGGTTTTGGTTGTTTCCACCACGATTTCCACTTTGGCTGTTTCCTCCAAAATTTGGTCTGTTTCCACCTTGTCCACCTTGTCCTTGGTTTTGTCCGCGGTTATCATTATTTTGATTATTGTTGCCTGCGGTTTGATTTCCTGTTCCAGGTTTTTCAATCCTTTTTCTTTTCTTCTTTTTGTCTGCAGCACTTTTAGGCTTCGGTGCAAACTGAGACAAATCTACTGTTTGCTTTAGAATTTTTGGTCCATCAAGCTTTTGGTAATTCGTTTCAATTTTTTCAGGCTCTTCAAAAGCTGGTTTTGCTGCTTCTGCAGGAACCGGAGGTGGAGTGCTGTCTTTTACAATTTCTTTAGGTTTTTCAACCTCTTTTTTAACTTCCGCTTGTTTTTTCTTTTCAGATGGTTTTGGTTTGTTACTTTCAATTTTTGAAAGATCAATTTTATCTAAAACTTTAAATTCTTGTTTTTCAGGAGCCTTTATAACCTTTTCTTCTTGCTCTGTTTCCTTTTTGGCTTCCCTTTCCGGAACAGGAGCTTCTTCCGGTTTTTTGGGATCAAGGTCAATTTTTCCCAAAATTTTAGTTTCAGGTTTAATATTGGCTTTGGCTCTGATGATTTCCGGCTTTTCTTCTTCAATTTCCAATTTTTCTTCCGGAACTTTTGAAATCACTACTTCATGAGATGCCTTTCTTTGCGCTCCATCTTTTGCAAATTCGGCCTCCAAAGCAGAATATGCCGCTTCTTCTAATTGAGCGTTAGGATTGGCTTCCACTTCGAAACCCTTGCTTTGCAGAAATTCTACAAGCCTGGATGTTGAAATATTAAATTCCTTAACCGCTTTATTTAATCTAATTTTTGGCATTTACTGTATTTGCTTGTTAAAATAAATTTTGTCTTAATTTTTTTTGATAATTTTAAAAGAGTATGGGCGAAATCTTAATCTTCAAATTCTTCTTTTAAAATCTGTTTTACCTCCTCAATAGTTTCTTCTTCAAGATCCGTCATTTTCAGAAGGCTTTCTGTATCTTTATCTAATACGCTTTTTGCAGTGCTAAGTCCAACTTTTTTGAATTCTTCAATAATCCATTCTTCCACTTCATTTTTGAATTCATCTAGTTCAACGTCATCATCTTCGCTTGTTTCTCTGTAAACATCAATTTCATATCCAGAAAGCCAAGAAGCCAACTTAATATTTTGTCCTTGTTTTCCAATTACTTTTGAAATTTCTTCAACTGGCGTATAAACCAATGCATAATCTTCTTCCTGATTGATATCTATTTTGTTAACCGTAACGTTTCCTAATGCTCTTTTGACCATAATTTCAGGATTTTTAGACCATTGGATTACGTCGATATTTTCATTCTTAAGTTCTCTAACAACTCCATGAATTCTTGAACCTTTTACCCCAACACAAGCGCCAACAGGATCAATTCTGTCATCATAAGCATCTACTGCAATTTTCGCTTTTTCTCCAGGAATTCTTACTACTTTTTTCAAAATAATGGTTCCGTCTTGAATTTCCGGAATTTCTAATTCTAATAGTTTTTCTAAAAATTTAGGCGCTGTTCTTGAAACCACGATTTGAGGTTTTGAGCCTTTAAAATCAACGGTTTCTACAATTGCACGAATACTTTCTCCTTTTTTAAAGAAATCTGATGGAATTTGATTTTCCTTTGGTAAGATAAATTCATTTCCTTCATCATCAAGCAAAATTGCGTGTTGTCTTCTTACATGATGCACTTCACCAACTACAATTTCCCCAATTCTATCGCGGAACTGATCATATAGTAAAGCATTATTATGTTCCTGCAATTTTGTTGCTAAGATTTGTTTCAAGGTTAAAATATTTCTTCTTCCTAATTTTTCGATAGGAATTTCAACAGTATATTCTTCACCAACTTCAAAACTTTCGTCTATTTTTTTAGCTTCTGAAATTTCAATTTCCAAATCATCATCTTCCGACATTTCGTCTTCAACAATGGTTTTATTCAAGAAAATTTGAAAATCCCCCTTATCAGGATTTACAATCACATCAAAATGATCATCTGAATCATATCTTTTTCTCAGCAAGGTTTTTAATGAGTCCTCAATAATGGCCATAAGGTCAATCTTACTGATGCTTTTTTCGTCTTTAAAATCGCCAAACGCTTCTATTAACGCTAAACTGTTCATTCTATATTAATTTAAGTTCAAGTGCAGCCATAAAATACTGCTTATTTTTAAAATTTTATTGCTACTAATGCTTTTTTTATTTCTGAATAAGGAATCTCTCTTTCTTCTTCAACATCCATTTTACCTTTTCCAATTTCTTTGGGTTTTCTATATCTCAAAAGTAATGTAACTTTTTCTTCATCAACTTTCACCAACTCTCCCTCAACTTCAGAAGAATCATTTAATAAAACCTCAATATCTCTTCCTACATTTTTTTGAAATTGTCTTGGCGTTGAAAGTGGTTCGCTTAAACCAGCAGACATCACCTGTAAGCTAAAATCGTGTTCTTCACGATCCATATTGAATTCAATTGCTCGGCTTGCATCAAGACAGTCCTGAAGTGACACTCCATTATCACCGTCTAAAATCACTGTAATGTCGTCACTTGCAGAAATTTTCAAATCAATTAGAAAAAGATCTTCTCGTTCTTTTAAAAATTCTGATAATAATTCTTCTACTTTCTTTCTAAAATCCATATCAATTGTTGGTACGAAAAAAGGCTTTCTTCCGAAGGCCTTCCCATATTTTCCGTAAATCTTGTGCAAATATACAACAAAATAGCTAAATATCAAAACAATAAGCATTATTCCACAAATTTGTAACCGAGAATCTAATTTTGATTAAATTTGCACGAAACTTCAAATAAAAAAAATTTTGAATATTACAATCGTCGGAACTGGATATGTTGGTTTGGTTACAGGAACCACCCTTGCTGAACTCGGAAACTCAGTCTATTGTGTTGATATCGACGCTACAAAGGTTGAAAAAATGAAACAAGGAATTGTTCCTATTTACGAACCTGGTTTGGAAGAAATGTTTCACCGAAATATCCAAGCAAACCGACTTTTTTTCACCACCAATTTAAAAGATGCATTAGACAAATGTGAAGTGATTTATTTAGCACTTCCAACGCCTCCAGGAGAAGACGGTTCTGCCGATTTATCTTATGTTTTGAAAGTTGCCAACGACATTGGTGAAATGATGACGGATTACAAAGTGGTGGTCAATAAATCCACGGTTCCTGTTGGAACAGCAGATAAAGTGCGTGATGCTATTACTTCAAAAACAAACATTGAATTCGATGTAGTTTCCAATCCTGAATTTTTAAGAGAAGGTTTTGCTGTGGAAGATTCCATGAATCCGGCAAGAGTCGTAGTAGGATGCAGTTCAGAAAAAGCCAAAAACATTATGGCAAAAATTTATCAACCTTTTACCAATACCGGTGTTCCTATTATTTTTATGGATGAAAAATCTTCGGAATTAACGAAATATGCAGCAAATTCTTTTCTCGCTGTGAAAATCACTTTTATGAACGAAATCGCCAATTATTGCGAAAAAGTGGGTGCTGATGTTGATAAAGTAAGATTAGGAATGGGAAGCGACGATAGAATTGGACATCGATTTTTATTTCCGGGAATTGGTTACGGCGGAAGTTGTTTCCCGAAAGATGTTAAAGCATTGATTAAAAGTGGAAAACAGGAAGATTTTAATTTTCAAATTTTAGAAGCGACAGAAGAAGTAAACACTTCGCAAAAAGTGATTCTAACCCACGAAATTGAAAAATATTTTGGAAACCTTAAAGGAAAGAAAATTGCACTTTGGGGGCTAGCTTTCAAAGCAAACACAGATGACATTCGAGAAGCGAGTTCTTTGGACAACATCAAAATTTTGTTGGAAAAAGGGGCAAAAGTGGTTGCCTATGATTCCATTGCAGAAGAAAATGTGCGAAAAATTTTAGGTGATAAAATTGAGTATGCAAAAGACATGTATGCTGCGCTTGAATATGCCGATTGTTTACTAATTGCTACTGAATGGCCGGAATTCAAAAATCCGAATTTCAGTTTAATGGCTGAAAAATTAAAAAATAAAGTGATTTTTGACGGACGCAATATGTATCCGTTGGAAATCCCGGAACAAAACGGATTTTATTACAAATCCATTGGTCGAAAAACCATAAAAAATTAAAATGAAAAATATTATTATAACCGGAGGAGCTGGCTTCATTGGCTCCCACGTAGTTAGAGAGTTTGTAAAAAACTTACCGCAAACCAATATTATCAACCTTGATGCGTTGACTTACGCCGGGAATTTGGAGAATTTGAAAGACATCGAAAACGAGCCGAATTATATTTTCGAGAAAGCCGATATTACAAAAACAGAAGAACTTCAAAAAGTTTTTGAGAAATATCAACCCGATGCAATCGTTCATCTCGCAGCAGAATCTCACGTTGATCGCAGTATTACCGATCCCAATGCATTCATCAATACCAATGTAAACGGAACGGCAAATCTTTTGAATTTAGCAAAAGAATTTTGGACGCTAAATCCAGATCATCAACACGGAAATTTTCCGGATGAAACAAGAACGAATCTTTTTTATCACGTTTCTACTGATGAAGTTTACGGAGCTTTGGGTGAAACAGGATTTTTCACCGAAGAAACGTCTTATGATCCTAAATCTCCATATTCAGCAAGCAAAGCCGCTTCTGACCATTTGGTGAGAGCCTACGGAAACACTTATGGAATGCCATTTATCATTTCCAATTGTTCCAATAATTATGGACCAAACCATTTTCCCGAAAAATTAATACCGCTTTGTATTCATAATATTTTGAATAAAAAGCCGCTTCCAATTTATGGCGACGGAAAATACACAAGAGATTGGCTGTATGTTATTGATCACGCCAAAGCTATTTTTCAAATATTCCATGAAGCAAAAACCGGCGAAACCTATAACATCGGTGGTTGGAACGAATGGCAAAACATCAATTTGGTGAAAGAACTCATCAAACAAGTGGATGAAAAAATTGGAAATCCAATTGGTTACAGCGAAAAACTCATCACTTTTGTAAAAGACAGACCTGGTCATGACAAACGTTATGCTATTGATGCAACCAAACTTGCCAATGATTTAGGATGGAAACCCAGTGTAACTTTCGAAGAAGGATTATCAAAAACAATCGATTGGTTTTTGGAAAATAAAGAATGGCTCGATCATGTGACTTCTGGTGACTACCAGAAATATTATTCAAAACAATATTCATAAAAATTATGAAGGGAATTATTTTAGCCGGAGGTTCCGGAACCCGACTTTATCCATTAACAATTGCCGTAAGCAAGCAATTAATGCCAGTTTACGACAAACCAATGATTTATTATCCACTTTCCACCTTACTTTTGGCAGGAATTCGTGAGATTTTAATTATCACCACGCCTCATGACGTGGAAAGTTTCCAAAAATTATTGGGAGACGGTTCGCAAATCGGTTGCAAATTCGAATATAAAGTTCAGCCTTCTCCGGATGGTTTGGCGCAAGCGTTTATTTTGGGAGAAGAATTTATTGGAAATGACTCTGTTGCTTTAGTTTTGGGCGATAATATTTTCTACGGAACCGGACTTCCACAGTTATTACAGAGTAAAACCGAAGTAAAAGGTGGTTGTGTTTTCGCTTATCAAGTTTCCGATCCCGAAAGATATGGTGTGGTAGAATTTGATGAAAACGAAAAAGCCATTTCCATCGAAGAAAAACCAGAAAATCCAAAATCGCATTTCGCTGTTCCTGGATTGTATTTTTATGATAATTCGGTGGTGGAATATGCTAAAAATCTGAAACCTTCGCCAAGAGGAGAATTAGAAATTACTGATATCAACAAAATTTATCTGGAAAAAAATCAATTGGAAGTCGGTGTAATGTCTCGAGGAACAGCTTGGTTGGACACTGGAACTTTCGATTCTTTACATGAAGCTTCGGAATTTGTAAAAGTTTTGGAAAAAAGACAAGGCTTCAAAATTTCTTGTATCGAGGAAATCGCTTACAAAAAAGGGTTTATCAATAAAGAACAACTCCTTTCCGCAGCTGAAAAATATGGAAAAAGCGGTTATGGAGATTATCTCAAACAAATTGCTGGATAAAACCAAAAAAAATTATTATCTAAAATTCAAGAATAACATCAACTTATTATAGATTTCCAGTATTAAATTTTGTTAAAATTTAGACATTATCTATAATAAAGTTGTTTTTATGTTTTTCTCTTTCTATTTTTGCCTTTCAAAATAAATTTTTGAAGAATTTTTGGAACATATTGGTTTTAGTAATCTTTGTAAACTTCATGGCTTTACCAAGCATTGCTGCTTTGGCTGATTATGAACTTCCGCAAACCAATGTAATCATTTCAGAAGAGGAATGTCACACTTCCACAGTAATGTATGAAAAGACGATTCCTGACACGCTGAATGTTCACGATTTCATCAAATTTTTTGAAACAAAAAAAGAAAGAATGGCTTACATTTCTTCTGACGATTCTTTCCGTCTAAAGCCATTACTTACCATATTTTCGCCGCCTCCAGAAGCTTAATTGATTTTTTGTTCGAGGGAAAATTGTGTGTTTTTTTTCAAATTTGAAATAACATCAAATTCCTAATTTTTCTCAGTTAATCATTTATCATTAAGCAGTTTTTATGAAATAAAAATCATAAAAACCGTCTAAAACATTTTTCAAAAAAATGAAAAAAGCAAAAAGTTTGTTTGGAGGAATTAAAGAAAATTTTCCTTCAGGAGTGGTTGTATTTTTAGTAGCACTTCCATTATGTTTAGGTATCGCTTTAGCTTCAGGAGCACCACCGTTATCAGGAATTATCGCCGGAATCATTGGCGGAATTGTAATAGGATCCATTTCAAATTCAAACATCTCGGTTTCAGGACCAGCAGCTGGTTTAGCCGCAATCGTTCTTGCTGCAATTACTGAACTCGGCGCATTTGAACTTTTCCTTTGTGCTGGATTTATTGCAGGAATTCTACAGTTAATTCTTGGATTTGTTAGAGCAGGAAGTATTTCGAATTACTTTCCTAACGCAGTTATTGAAGGAATGCTTGCCGGAATTGGTGTTATCATCATTCTAAAACAAATTCCACATGCATTAGGATATGATAAAGATTCATTCAGTAGCGAAAAAGTATTTGAAAACGGCTATAATGTTGGATCGATGTCTGAATATCTTTCAGGAGTGTTTTCATCAATACATCCAGGCGCAGTTATCGTTACCTTGGTTTCATTAGGAATCTTGATTGCATGGGATAAAATTCCTGCATTAAAGAAACTAAAACTTCTTCCCGGAGCTTTGGTTGCGGTAATTGTTGGAATTTTGATCAACGAATTTTTTAAAATTTCAGGAAGTTCGTTAGCTATTGAAACCGACCATTTAGTCGTTTTACCGGTACCACAAAGTGCAGAAGATTTTGCTGCTTTAGTTACTTTACCCGATTTTTCAGGATTTATGAATCCACAAGTTTGGATTACTGGTGCTACCATCGCAATTGTTGCTTCTATTGAAACTTTACTTTGTATTGAAGCTTCCGATAGATTGGATAAGCAAAGAAGAATTACCGATACCAATTTAGAATTAAGAGCACAAGGAATTGGAAATTTAATAAGTTCAGTTATTGGTGGACTTCCTATCACTTCTGTTGTTGTACGAAGTTCTGCTAATGCAAATGCAGGTGCAACTTCAAAATTTTCGACAATAATTCATGGTATTTTACTTTTAATTTGTGTTTTGGCAATTCCTGTGGTTTTGAATCTTATTCCACTAGCTACTTTAGCAGCTGTACTTTTAATAGTTGGTTACAAATTAGCAAGTCCTGAAAAAATAAAACATTTCTTAGCGAAAGGAAAATTTCAGTACATTCCTTTTATAGCTACCATTTTAGCGGTTGTTTTCACCGATCTTTTAACAGGTGTTGCCATTGGATTAGCCATCGCAATTTTCTACATTTTACAAGGAAATATGAAAAGAGCTTATTATTTCAGTAAAGAAGAACTTTCAGATGCAGATGAAGTGACCTTAAAGTTAGCAGAAGAAGTTTCTTTTTTGAACAAAGCAGCCATTAAAAAAACTTTGAAAAACATTCAACCTAATTCAAAAGTAATAATTGATGCAAAAGGAACTTCTTATATCACCACAGATGTTCTAGAGTTGATTCAAGATTTCGCCAACATTCGAGCTAAAGAAGAAGATATCGAAGTGGAACTTATCGGATTTAAAACCAATTATAGAGATTATGCGAAAGATCAGCATTCGCATATTTCAATTAATCACAGAAGAGCGATGTAATTTTTTTTTAAAATTTTTTCCTCTAAAAAACTTAAAATTTAGAAAACAATATTAATTTGATGCTGATAAAAGCATCCCAATTTATAAAAATATGAAAGCACATACTTTAGAAACCCAAACTACTATTACTCCTGAAAAAGCGTTAACCTTTCTAAAGGAAGGAAATATTAGATTTGTAAATAACTTAAAAGTAAACAGAAATCTTTTAGAACAGGTAAATGATACCAGAGAAGGACAATGGCCTTTTGCTGTAATTTTAAGCTGTATCGACAGCAGAACTTCAGCAGAACTCATTTTCGACCAAGGTTTAGGCGATATTTTCAGCGTA
>JAEZWE010000230.1 GCA_023420435.1 Bacteroidota bacterium | reverse complement strand
GTCCAAAACCATCAATTTTGCTTCATCTCTGTGTTCTGAAGGATGTTCTGCCAAAAGATGTTCCGGCAAATGGAAATTAAAATCAGATGTTTTCATAAAATTTACGGATTTTACGGTTTATAAATTTGTGGGTGCAAAGATAAGGCGTGGAAAAGGGAAAGTCAAGAAAAAATCATTCAAATCTCAGCCTCATATTTGTAGATTGACAATTGGAGACTTCATAAATAAATTTGTATCCATTTTTATAATCCACCTCTGCTTTTTCCCACTGGTAATTAGGATTATCGAGATTTACAAGAAGTTCATCATATATTTTCTGATGAATTGTTGGACTTAAATCCAAAAATCTCACACGGGTCATTGGAATGGGTGACTTTTTCAATGTAAAAACAACTTCCAGATTTGACCTTTTTGTTTTAATGTTACTAAAACTTTTTACCAAAAATTTATTATTAGAAATTTTCTCAACGCTAACTCGTTTTATCTCAAATTCACTGTAATCAAGCCTCATTGCTTCAATCCCAGCAGTAGCCAACACTGATTTCCCGTTAACATTCGACTTTAAAAACTGGTATATCTCCTTTGTGCCGTTATGAAAAAGCCTATAAAAACCTTTTTTTTCTACAATGTAAATGTCCGGGTTTTCAGAATTGTAATAAATATTAGAGCTTTCCCTGATTAAATTATCTTTAGGGTTAATCCTATTACTCTTAATGGTGCATTTTAAATTAAAGTCAAATTGTGCAGACGCCTCTGAAAAGCAAAAGAAAGTTAACACAGTCAAGAATAAAAATCTCATAAAAATTCCAATATTTTCCGCCAAGATATAACTTTCTCTTTATATTTCATTCCAGTATGTGCAGGACTTGTTGATGGAAGCACAAAAACCGGAATAGGAAAATCTTTTCCTAAAATTTTCTGCAAATTTTTATAAGATTTCTGTCCGTTACAAAAGATAGCTTTTATCTTCGGATGGTCATTCAAAAGCTCAAAAATCTGATTGGTTTTTTCGTTCCTAATTTCGGAATCCAGACTTCCCTTCCTTTCGCAGGAATCAATTACATCCCATAGTGCGATTTTGTTCTTTTTCAGAATTTTAAGCTTCTCGGAATAATCAGTTGTGAAACTTTCATCAAAAATTTCGAAGATAATATTCCAGAATTTATTTTGTGGATGAGCGTAATACTGCTGCATTTCCAGAGATTTCACTCCGGGGATGGATCCTAAAATGAGAATTCTGGAGTCCTGATCAACGATTGGCGGAAAAGAGGAAATTCGTTCAGACATAAAAAAAATTGCAACAAAAATCGTTGCAATTTAGAGATATTTTTTCACCCCGTCTTTGGAACAAGTTCCAAATCCACCCCTCTGCAAGAGATGAATTTCACAACGTCTCTTTCAACCACTCAAAAAACTCACGCTGCCAAACCAATCCGTTGTGCGCATGCAAAACCCAGTGGTTTTCGTTCGGAAAATACAAAAATTTAGATTTTAAACCTTTTAACTGTGCCGCCTGAAAAGCTTCTTGACCTTGCTCATAAGGAACTCGGAAATCGATTCCTCCTTGGACAATCATGATGGGTTTGTTCCATTTATCCACATGATTAATTGGATTAAAATCGGTATAAGCTTTAGATAAAGGTTTTTCGAAAGGAGAACCCAAATCCCAATTTGCAAACCACAATTCTTCTGTAGTTAAAGCCCAAGATTTCATATCAAAAAGTCCATCATGTGCGATGAAAGTTTTAAAACGGTTTTCATGAATTCCTGCCAACATAAAAACACTGTAACCACCGTAACTTGCACCAACTGCACCCATTCTTTCAGCATCAACATTCGGTAAAGTTTTTGCGTAATCCGCTGCTGCCAAATAATCTTTCATTACTTGTCCTCCCCAATCTTTGGAAATATCTTCATTCCATTTTGTACCCCAACCTGGCATTCCGCGGCGATTTGGAGCTACAACTATATAACCGTTTGCAGCCATTAAAGCGAAATTCCAACGAGTTGAGAAAAATTGTGTTAATGCAGATTGCGGACCTCCTTGACAATACAAAAGTGTTGGATATTTCTTTGAAGCATCATAATTTGGTGGATAATGTATCCAAACACCCATTTCTTTTCCATCCGTTGTTTTCACCATTTTGAGTTCCGATTTTGATGGAATTATCTTGGCGTAATTTTCTTTATTTACTTCGGTAATTTGTTTCATATCACCATTTTTCAGGTTTACAGAAAACAAATCTGCATTGTGATTAATATCGGTTCTGCTCACCAAAAGCGAGTTTTTTCCTTGCGCAAATATATCACTCACATCAAAATTTCCTTTGGTAATTTGGGTGACTTTTGCATTCTTCAAATCCACCGAAAAAAGTTGAACAGTTCCTCTGTAAGCTGCATTAAAGTAAATATTTTTAGAATCACTGCTCCAAAAAGTATTTCCTGTTACGCTTTCATCCCAGTTTTTGGTAAGGTTATTTTTCGCTTCGGATTTCCAATCCATCACAACGATGTCGTTTTTATCCGCTTCATAACCTTCTCTTTCCATACTTTGCCACAAGAGCCATTTTCCGTCCGGTGAAAATTTTGGATTCATATCGTAACCCATCATTCCTTCTGTTAAATTTTTAACAGTTCCGGTCGCTAAATCGTAAGAAAAAATATCGGTATTGGTGGATTTTGCATATTCATTTCCGCTTAAAGGTTTGGTAACGTATAATAATTTTGAAGAATCGGGACTCCAAACAAAATCTTCAGCTCCTCCAAAAGGTCTTTGTGGAGAATCCCAAGTCTTTCCTTCTAATAAATCTTTCGCATTTTTTGCATCTTGAGAAGTTTCCACTACGAAAACGTGATTGTATTTTCCTTCATTGAAATAATCCCAATGACGATGGTTCAAATCGGTGTAGATGTGCGCAGTGGATTTCGGGGTATCTTTATATTTATCTTTTCCCAAAACCGTTTCTACCTGAACTTGTTTGCTGAAAGCAATTTTTCTCCCGTCCGGTGAAATCACGATATTGTCCACTTCTCCAATTTCATAAAATTCCGTCCAGGTTTTTCCGGCATCTTTTGAAAGGTATATTTTATCTCCTTCTGTTGCATAAATTCCATTTTTATCCCATTGAATCAGGGCTTTTTTTCCTAAATCTAAATTGCTGGCAACAGAATTGGTAAGGTTCAGAAAATAATTTTTCCGGTTTGTTTTCTCCGTTTTCAAATCCACGGTTCCTACATTATAAATTAAAGAATTGTGATCAGGAGAAACCGCTGAAACACCTAATTTATTGAGTGTCCAAAGTTTTTCGGGAGTCATGACGTTTTGTGCATTCATTAAAGTAGTAGCTGCAAAAGCCAGCAAAGTATGTTTTAGTTTCATGATATTCAAAAGGTAAAAAATTAAAAATTACAGATTTTTACGTCGAATTAGGTTAATCTCTTCTATCAATTTTTCAGGATTTTCAGGAGAAATGATATAAAGCTTTTTAGGAGTTTTTATTTTTACTTTTTTGTAAATATTGGTAACATACCAAAGGTCACCTCCATTGAAATAGCCGAAATGCCCGAAAATTCCACCAACACCAAACAAGCGGAAATTCATTCCTATTTCCGGAAATCTTTTGATGCCTTCCATTTCTTTTACAGGAATTCGAATAACCGTGAATTTATTTTTTATATAAAGCGTTCCGTTTATAATAGTAATCTTGGGAATCAGCGCATAAGCAATCACTAAAACCAAAATCAGGAAAATGACAGGAATAAAAATGAATTTTTTTTCAAAATCAGAATGGTTGTAAAGCAGATAAACAGTAAAAAAGGCAATACCTACGAAAATAAAGGTGTAAACTTTCGTCCATTTGTCCATAGAAGCTGTTGGAAATTCCATCATTAAGATTTTTCACGAAAATAGTGAAAAATATTTTGAAAAATGCCCAAGACTAATGTGATAAGCCCAGTTTTTTGCCTTCAGAAATCACAAAAGTTTTGGCTTCCTCATGATTGTTGGAAATCTCACCTTCTAAAATGGCTTCCTTTACTTTTTCCTTTAGAATTCCTATTTCGCGTCCTGGTTTTAGATGGAACATTTCCATAATTTCTTCCCCGGAAATGGGCGGTTGAAAGTTTCGTACCTGATCTTTCGCTTCCACTTTTTCAATCTTTTTCATCACTCTATCAAAATTTTGTTGGAAGCGTTTTTTCTTTTCTCCGTTTTTGGTCGTTATGTCGGATTTACAAAGGGTGATTAAATTTTCTAAATCATCTCCAGCATCAAAAACCAATCTACGCAAAGCTGAATCTGAAACTTCATCCGAAATTACCGCAATGGGTCTTGCGTGCATTTTCACCATTTTTTCCACAAATTTTTGCTCGTTACCAAGTGGGAGTTTCAATCTTTTGAAAATGTTCTTGATCAGCTTTGAACCCAAAAATTCATGTCCATGAAACGTCCAACCTGTTCCTTCAACGAACTTTTTCGTTGGTGCTTTTCCGATATCGTGAAGCAACGCACTCCAACGTAACCAAAGGTTCTCGCTATTTTGCGAAATATTATCTACTACTTCCAAAGTATGGTAGAAATTGTCCTTATGAAATTGACCGTCAATTTCATCAATACCTTTCAAAGCCGTTAATTCCGGGAGAATTTTTTCTAAAAGTAAAGTTTCTTCCAACAACTTCAAACCAACAGAGGGTTTTTCGGACATCATAATTTTATTGAACTCCACCATAATTCTTTCCATTGAAACAATCTTGATTCTTTCTGCTTCAGTTTTAATGGCATTCAAAGAATTTTCTTGAATTTTAAAATTCAATGTAGAAGCGAAACGAATGGCTCTCATCATTCTCAAAGGATCATCGGAATACGTTTGATGCGGTTCTAAAGGGGTTTTTAAAATTCCGTTTTGCAAATCTTCTCTTCCATTAAAAGGATCGAACAATTCTCCAAAATTTTCTTTGTTTAAAGAAATTGCCATCGCATTAATAGTAAAATCCCTACGTCTTTGATCATCTTCCAAGGTACCGTTTTCCACTTCTGGCTTTCTAGAATTTTCGCTGTAACTTTCTTTTCTTGCGCCTACAAATTCTAATTCTAAATCTTTGTAACGAAACATTGCTGTTCCATAATTTTTAAAAACCGAGACTTTTAGTTTAGGATTAATTTCTTTCGCAACCGATTCTGCAAGAGAAATTCCGCTTTGCTCTGTTACAAAATCAATGTCGGTGGATGCTTTTCTGTTCATCATCAAATCCCGAACATAACCTCCAACGATATAAACGGATTGATGGTTTCTTTCTGCCACTTCGGAAATAATTTTGAACAGTTTAAGGTTTCTGTTTTGATTGAGATTGATGTTCATGATTTAAAAAAACTCTCGCAGATTGTGCAGATTCAGCAGATTGAAAAATCTGCGCAATCAGCGTAATCTGCGAGAAATCTTTTGCAAAGATAAAAAATCTTTATTCTCGTAAAACTTTTATGCGTCCATCATTCCAAACTTTGATGACGGAAGAACCAGAATATTGAGAAACTTTTTCACGATTTTCCTCCACAGCGAAATCAACTAAATCTATCATTTCGGGAGTAATATCACTGAATTTCATTGGACTTTTATCACCACTAAAATTTGCTGAAGTGGAGACTAAAGGCTTATTGAGTTTTGAAATGAGTTTTTTGCAAAAATCATCTTTTACCAAACGAATTCCTATGCTACCATCATCCGCTAAAATTTCTTTGGGAAGATTTCGTGGATTTTCATAAACAATGGTTACGGGTTTTTCCGATAAATCTATAATTTCCCAAGCCATTTCCGGGACATCCACCAAATCCTGCAATCTTTTTTCACTTTCCACCAAAATAATGAGTGATTTTGATTTTTCGCGTTTTTTAATTTCAAAAATTTTTTCAATTGCCTCGATATTTGTTGCATCACAACCAATTCCCCAAATCGTATCTGTTGGATAAAGAATTGTTCCTCCGGATTTTAATATTTCAATGATTTTTTCCATTACATTTCAATATTTGTCCATTCATAAAAATTAACGGAATCATATTTTTCAAATCCGCAAGAAGGATACAATTGATTTCCAACAACATTTTCTTTTCCTGTTTCCAAAAGCATTCCGCAGGATTTTGAGGTTTTACAAAGTTCTTTTGCAGCTTCAATTAACGCTTTAGAAAATCCTTTTCCACGATAGTTTACATTGACAAATAAATCATTTAAAAGCCAATATTTTTTCATTCTAGTAGAAGAAAATAACGGATATAACTGTACAAATCCGACTAACTTTCCTTCATTTTCACCGACAAAAATTTCAGAATCTTGCTTTTGGATTCTCTCAGAAAGAAAACTTTTTGCAGCCGAAAAATCAGAATCTTTATGATAAAAAATTCTGTACTGATCGAACAATTCTGAAAGTTCAATCAAATCTTCAATTTTAGCTTTCCTAATCATTTAAAAAAGGTAAATAACGTTCTTTAATAATGTTTAAAT
>JAEZWE010000204.1 GCA_023420435.1 Bacteroidota bacterium | reverse complement strand
GGATTCCTTTAATACCGAATCTTATGTTAGGGGCAGTATTTTTAGGAATTTATCTTAATCTTTCCATTTGGTACAAACTTTCCGATCAAACGATAATTGGACTTTACATTTCTTTAATTGGTGCTGCAATAACCATAGCCATCAACTATTTTTTTGTTCCGGAATATGGATATTGGGCAAGTGCGTGGGCCGCTTTAATAACATTTATGAGTATGATGATGATTTCGTATTTTTGGGGACAAAAAAATTATCCCATTCCATATAATGTTGAAAAAATTCTAATTTATTTGGTATTAGCAACTGCTTTAGGACTTATTTCTTTTCATTATTTTAGAACAAATTTCCTAATTGGAAATTTATTGTTTATCTTATTTTTGGCTTTCGTAGGGTTTCAAGAAAAAGCAATTTTCAGGAAAATACTGAAACGTTAAACTAATTAAAATCTAACTTTTATTGCGTCATTAAAATTTAATACATTTACGCATCAAAAACATAATCATTTCCGAATTTGAATTCGGAACAAATTAAAAAATTTATGAAGATCATCGTTCCAATGGCAGGAAGAGGCTCAAGATTAAGACCTCATACACTTACAGTTCCAAAACCTTTAATTCCAATTGCCGGAAAACCGATTGTTCAGCGCTTGGTAGAAGACATTGCAAAAGTTGCCGGTGAACAAATTGATGAAATAGCTTTTATTATTGGAGATTTCGGTTCTGAAGTTGAAGAATCTTTAATTCAAATTGCTGAAAAATTAGGGGCAAAAGGAAGCATCTACACCCAAGATGAACCCTTAGGTACTGCACATGCTATAAAATGTGCTGAAAATTCAATGCAGGGAGATGTGGTAGTAGCTTTTGCGGATACGCTTTTCCGGGCAGATTTTAATTTGGATAAAAATTCGGACGGTGTTATTTGGGTAAAAAAAGTTGAAGATCCTTCTGCTTTTGGAGTTGTAAAGTTGGACGGATATGGATTTATTACCGATTTTGTTGAAAAACCTCAAGAATTTGTTTCCGATTTGGCCATCATCGGAATTTATTATTTCAAATCAGCAGAAAAACTAATGGATGAAATTAATTACATTATGGCCAATAATATAAGAGAAGGCAGTGAATATCAATTAACTACAGCTTTAGAAAATTTACGTTCAAAAGGAGCCAAATTTTCATTAGGAAAAGTAGATGATTGGATGGATTGTGGAAATAAAAATGCTACTGTAGAAACCAATTCTAAAATTTTGAATTATGAACAAGAAGAATTTAAAAATTATTCTTCCAGTGCTGTAATTGAAAACTCCTTAATTATACAGCCTTGTTTTATTGGCGAAAATGTGAAAATCATCAACTCCAAAATTGGACCTAATGTTTCTTTAGGTAATGGAACAGAAGTGTTAAACTCCAATATTGACAATTCGCTAATACAGGAAAAAACGATAATTAATCATGGGAATTTAAGCAATTCCATGATTGGCAGCCATGCCCAATATTATGGTGTATCGAGAGAAATTTCTCTGGGAGATTATTCGGTTTTGGATTTTTTCTCAAAATCTTAATTTTTATCCAAAAAAATAAAAAAAACAACCACACAAATCTATTTGTGTGGTTTGGCTTTAATATTGTAAAGTTTTTTTCAAAAAAATTAATGAAAAAATTATTTTGTCTGATTTTGTGTTGGGGTTTGGTCCTAAGTTGTAAAACCAAAAATGTCGTTTCTGAAAAAGAAATTGATACAACGGAAAACAACGCACCGAAAGATGCTAATTTGGATTTACCAATGGCTGAAAAAGTGAAGTTTTACCAAAACACTATTGTTCCTCCACAATTTGATCAAATAAAAATTTCAAGTAAATTAAATTTAGAAACGGGAACTTTTATACCTACCCTTGATGTAACTACCTATATAGAAAAAGATCAGAAAATCTGGATGAATATTTCTGCTTTCTTATTTAATATGGCTCGTGGAATAGCAACTCCGGAAGGTGTAAAAGGTTATAACAGAACCGATAAAACCTATATTGATTCCGATTTTGTTTATTTGAATAATCTTCTGAATGTCAATTTCATCAACTACAATTCTTTACAAAAAATCCTCATGGGACGTACTTTTGTATCTATCCGCGAATCTCAGTTTCTTTTAACAAAAAATAGGAATGGATACAAACTTATTTCAAGAGTAAACCAAGAATCTTCCTTTGAAGGAAATGTTCGATCCTATAAAATGGAACTTAATTTTAATGAAATCTACGATTTGGAAAACATTCTCGTAAGAGATACAGAAACTTCAGATGTATTGGAAATTAGTTATGCCAATTGGGAAAATTTTGAACATTTAAGGCTTCCAAAGAATGTTAAAATAATTATAAAAGGCTCTAAAAACACCGAAATTTTAATGGAAAATACGAAATTTGAAAGTTCCAAAATGCAGACACCTTATAACGTTCCTGCTTCGTTTAAGAAAATTGAAATCAGATGATTAAAAAATTAAGTTTTTTAACCTCCATATTATTATTCACCTTATCTTTTTCGCAACAAAAAGAACAGCTTCAAAAACAGAACGCTGAACTAAAAAAGCAAATTGCAACAATTAACGCCAATTTAGCAAAATCAAGAAGTGAATCCAAGCTTTCTTTATCTTATCTGGAAGGGGTAAATAAAAAAATTCAGCTTCGCGAAAAAGTATATAGCAACACCCAAAAAGAAAAACGATTTATTGAAGATGATATTTACCTCCGTCAGTTGGAAATCAACCGTCAAAATAGAGAACTGGCTATTTTAAGAAAAAATTATGCGCAAGTTTTGGTCAATGCTTATAAAAATAAAGGCGTGCAAAACAAGGTTACCTTTATTCTATCCTCAAAAAGTTTGGGAGAAGCCATACGTAGAGTTCAATATTTAAAGAAATATTCAGATTATCAAGACCGTAAAGCCCAAGAAATTGGTCAGGCTGCAACACTTCTGAAAAAATCTATTGAAGAAAAGCAAAAATCGGTAAAACAAAAAGAAATACTATTGGTTAACCAGCAAACGGAACTTTCCACCATTAGTGCAGAAAAACTACAGAAAGAAAAATTACTGCAGGAATTCAGAAAAAATGAAGCCAATCTTACAGCTGAGCTTAAGCAAAAGCAAATCCAACAAAGAAGTTTAGAAGGGCAAATTCGAGCTATCATCAATGAAGAAATACGATTAGCAAAAGCCAACGAAGATGCCCGAAAAAAGGCTGAAGCAGAAAAAATAAGACTCGCAAAAGAAGCTGCTGCAAAAGAGAAAGCAAGAATTGATGCGGAAAATAAAGCCAAAGCTGATGCATTAGAAAGAGAAAGAAAAATTGCTGAAGCTGAAGCTAAAAAAACGGCAGAATTAGCCGCTAAAAAAGCAGCAGACGAGAAAAAACGTGCAGATGAAGCAGCAAAAGCAGAAGCGGGAGCTAAAGACGAAGCCAGAAGAATTGCCGCCGCAAAAGAAGCTGCGGATGCTGCTGCAAAAGCCAAAGAAGCTGCCAACAAATTAGCGGCTGCAAAAGCCGCAGAAGCTGAACTAGAAAGGAAGAAGGAAAATGATAAAAAAATTGCTGAAACCAAAGCAATGACCAACTTCGGTGTAACTACTATATCAGGAACAAACTTTGCTTCCAATAGAGGAAAAATGAATATGCCGGCTTATGGAAATATTACCCACCGTTTTGGAAGACAACCTCATCCGGTTTTCCCAAATATTGTGGAAGAAAATAACGGAATAAAAATTGCTGTTTCTAAAGGCACTGCTGCAAAATGTGTATTTCCCGGAACTGTTTCAAAAGTGATTGCAACGGGAGATGGTACCAAAACCGTATTGGTAAAACATGGAGATTATTTCACGATTTATTCCAATCTTTCCAGTACTTCTGTTAATACAAATCAGCAAGTTTCTGCCGGGACATCGGTAGGAATTGTTGGGCAAGATTTTGACGGCAGTTATACCTTAGATTTCCAAATTTGGAATGGAAGTACACCTGTAGATCCTTTAGGATGGATTAATTAATTTTATTTATACATTTGTAAAAATATTTAAAATGATAACTCTAACAATACTAGCCTTATCTTGGCAACATATCTTAATCGTTGCCCTAATCCTTCTTCTACTTTTTGGAGGTAAAAAAATTCCGGAATTGATGAGAGGAATGGGATCTGGAATTAAGGAATTCAAAGATGCGGTGAAGGAAGAAGATAAAAAACCTTCACAAGATCAGAATCCTTCAAATCCTGCCAACTAAAAAACAGATATGTCTTTTACAGAAAAAGCTTGGGAAATTTTCAATCTCTCAATTTCAGATTATCATATTTCTGATGATGTAAATTCAACTTCAAAAAACGAGTTTCCTAATGGAAGTTTGGAACATCTTTTGTATGCTAAAAACTGGATTGACACTGTTCAGTGGCATTTGGAAGATATTATTCGTGATGAAAATATTGAACCTGCAGAAGCGTTGATATTAAAAAGACGAATTGACGCTTCAAACCAGCAAAGAACTGATCTTGTAGAATATATTGACAGTTGGTTTCTGAAAAAATATGAAAATATTTCACCAAATTCAGATGCTAAAATAAATACGGAAACGCCAGCTTGGGCTGTTGACAGATTATCCATTTTAGCACTAAAAATTTATCACATGGCTTTGGAAGCCAATCGTGAAACTGCAACAGAAGACCATCGCATGAAATGTCAACAAAAATTGGACATTTTGCAAGAACAGCATCAAGATCTTATGAAATCCATAGATCAACTGCTTGCCGATATTGAGAACGGGAATGTTAAGATGAAAGTGTACAAACAAATGAAAATGTACAATGATGAATCGCTTAACCCAATCCTTTATCAAAAGGCAAAATGATGAAAAAAATATTTTTTTACTTTTTATTTTCTTTTTTCTTCCTAATATCCTGTGCTTCAGAAAAATACAGTTCTTCACCAGTTACTAGTTCTATAAATGGTGAAAATGACGCCAAGTCAAAATCATTTCAGGAATTGTATGGAAATTCGATGAAAGATAATCTTAACGCTTCTGAAATCACCAATTTAATTTCCAGTTTTCCTACTTTCAGAAATGAAGCGGTAAACAAAGAAATTCAAAAACTAAAAGTGTATTTGCAGAATTATCTTTACGCTTACGAAGCTTTTAATATAGAAGGTAAAAACAGGGCTTTTAAAGAGTTTGAAAATTCCTATAAAAAAATTCAAAAACTTCGCCAATACTTAAATTCTGATGAGGATAATGTACTCAACAGATATTTGGTACGCATTAAAACGAATATTTCCATTTTAGAAAGTTCACAGGTTACTGCAAAATAATTCCTTAAATTTGCCTTTTCATTAGAACCATGATTAAAATTCAGGCTGAATCCAATGTTCCAACAGAATATGGACTTTTTCGAATGATTGCATTTTCTGAAAGTTCGGAAGATTGGATGCCACATATGGCAATAATTGCTGAAAATACTGATTTTTCTAAACCCATAAATGTGCGCTTCCATTCCGAATGCATTACCGGAGAAGTTTTTCATTCTAAAAAATGTGAATGTGGACAACAATTGGATGCGGCAATGCAGTTTATCCATGAAAATGGAGGCATCATCATTTATCTTCGACAGGAAGGTAGAAACATCGGAATCATCAATAAATTAAAAGCTTATGCACTTCAGGAAAAAGGTCTGGATACTGTTGAAGCCAATCTTCATTTAGGACTTCCCGCTGATGATCGGGATTTTGATGTAGCCATTGAAATATTGAATCAACTTGGGGTAAAAGAAATTAATTTACTGACCAACAATCCCGAAAAATTAAAATATGTGCAAAGCAGTAAAATTCACCTTAACAAAAGAATTCCGCTGCAAATAAAAGCAACGGAATCCAGTAAATCTTATCTAAAAGTAAAAAAAGATTATTTTGGTCACCTTTTAGAAGACGACAAAGAATCTTCGGAAATCTAAATTTTTATGGCGACTTCCAAGGCAAGTTCCATCATTTGTCTTAACGCTTTTTCCCGCTCATCTGCAGACATTTGTTCACCTGTAGGTATAACATCAGAAACTGTAAGTAGGGTTGCTGCATTTTTTCCCAGATGTTTTGCGTTGGCAAAAAGTGCAAAAGCTTCCATTTCTACAGCTGGACAATTATATTTTTCTGCAATTTCCGGAGTTCCCGTTTTTTTTCTGTAAAAAATATCACTGCTGTGGATATTCGCTGAAATGGTTTTCAAAGAAAGTTTTTCAGCAGTTTCATTAATAAGATCAAAAGTTTTCCCTTGATTTTCAATACACTCTTCATCAATTTCCCAAGCAAATTTTGCGTAAGTTGATTCACTTGCTGCCGCTTTTACATTAATTAAATCATAAACATTTAAATCGGTGTTATAGGCTCCACAAGTTCCAATTCTGATAATAGTATCCACATCATATTGCGTATATAATTCAAAAGAATAAATACCGATGCTTGGACAGCCCATTCCACTGGCTCCAACAGTTACTTCTACCCCTTTATAAGTTCCTGTGAAATAAAAAATATTTCTTGTTTTGCTTACTAATTTTACATTTTCCAGAAAATTGTCGGCAATATATTGTGCTCTTAAAGGATCTCCGGGTTGTAGAACTACTTTAGCAATTTCTCCTTTTTGCGCATTAATATGTACACTCATAATTTATATTTTTTCTTTAAACAAATATAAATCATTTAAAACTGAAAAATAAAAAATCCGCTGCTTAAAAAGCAACGGAAATTGAGTTTGATATATCGGGTTTTGAATGAGTCTTAAAGTTTTCTAACATTGGTATCATCGATATTGAAGAATTTAATGACTTCATTATAATTACTGTAATCTACAGCAGCTTTGCCAGCACTTGCCGGAACAATCACAATTCTAAAAACCTGATTTAAAAGATAGGTTGAATGAAAAGCTTGCGGTTGATTCGCAAAATTGATGGTACCCCCAGCTTTTAATAAAACATCATTTGCAGTGAAATCAAAATCATAATCCAGCTCACCTTCTGTTAAAAACAAAGTTCTTGGGATTTGTTGCCAAACTGCTGTTCCACCGCTATTGTCTCTTCTATAAACCAAAATTACATCTTCGTTATATAAAGGATTATTAAAAGTTTTTAAAACTTCATAATTATTGGCCATTGTAAAGTTTTCGGAAACATCATAAACAACGGAATAAGTATCGTTATCAACATCTCTGTCATCATTACAACTTAATGCTACAAAACCGAAAATTGCCAAAAGCAAAAAAGAAAAGTATTTTTTCATAATATTAAAATTTATTTATTGTTTGATATTTCTTGCCGTACAAGGTTAAAAGCAAATATTCAAAACATATACCATAAAACAAAATTCCACAGTATTTGTTGATAAAATTGTATTTTTGTTGATATACATTTTATTAATGAACCTCCTAAAAAATAAAATTTCAATCTTTTTTTTCCTTCTTTTAAACATTTTAATTTTCGGCCAATATCAGCCTAAAAATATTTCAAAAGAAGATTTAAAAAAAGCTCATGATTGGGTAAATTCCACCTACAATTCATTAAATCAAGATGAAAAATTAGGCCAGCTTTTTATTGTCGCTTTATACACGAACAAAGGGGAAGATTATATCAGCAATGTTAGAAACTTGGTCATTAATGAAAAATTGGGCGGATTAATCCTAATGCAGGATGATGCAGAAAGAGAAATCAATTTGGTGAACGAATTTCAAAGCAAATCCAAAGTTCCAATGCTTATCGGAATGGATGCAGAATGGGGACTTTTTCAAAGAATTGCCACCGCGCATAAATTTCCTTGGGCAATAACTTTAGGTGCTATTCAGGATAAAAAATTAATTTCAGAAATGTCGGCTCAAATTGCGGAAGATGCTAAAAGGATGGGCGTAAACTGGGATTTCGCACCAGTTGTTGATGTTAATACCAATCCTAATAATCCCATTATTGGAAATAGGAGTTTTGGTTCAGATGTTCAAAATGTGATTAATTCTGCCTTAGCTTATTCAAATGGACTTCAAGATAACAATGTTTTGGCTGCTATTAAGCATTTTCCTGGTCATGGAGATACAGATACCGATTCTCATTTAGATCTTCCCATGATTTCTCATAATTTAGAAAGATTAAATTCTACTGAATTGGCAACTTTCAAAGCATTGATGGATAAAGGAATTGGTGGTGTTATGGTGGCACATTTATATGTTCCTGCTTTAGAAAAACAAAGTGGAATTCCCGCTTCAGTTTCTAAAAGTATTGTTACCGGAATTTTAAAGGAAAAATTCGGATATAAAGGTTTAATAATCACGGATGCTTTAAACATGGGTGCTGTTGCAAAAAGATTTAAACCCGGAGAATTAGATGCACTTGCTTTTAAAGCAGGAAATGACATTATGTTGTTTTCAGAAGGCGTAAAAGAAGGAAAAAGATTAATTCAGTTAGCCATTGATAACAAAGAAATTTCGCAAAATCGTGTTGAAGAAAGTGTTAAAAAAATTTTGCTAACCAAATATTTTTTAGGTTTAACGAAATATATACCAAAAAATCCTGCAAATATTAATGCAGATCTCAACAATGAAAAACATATTAAGATTGTTCAAAAAATGTATGAAAATGCATTAACACTGTTAAAAGATGAAAAAAAATTGCTTCCATTGAATTGTAATGAAAAGTATTATTATGTTCCTCTGGAAGAAGCCCCTTTTCAAACTTTTGCAGAAAATTTGAATTTACATACAACTGTAATTATTAAAAAAGCCTCTGAAATTTCTTCTATTCCTGCAAATTCAAAAGTTATTGTTGGGTTTCATAAAGACAATTCAACGGCATATAAACCCTACAAAATTTCAGATTCCAGCAAAAAAGTTTTGGCGGATCTATCGAAAAATCAACAAATTATTTTAAATGTTTTCGGAAGTCCTTACGCATTGAAAGATATAGATATTTCAAAAATTTCTACCGTTTTAGTTTCTTATGAAAATAATATTGATTCTATGATAGCTACTGCAAAAGGTTTAACCGGACAAACGAAAGTTTCAGGAAGATTACCGGTTTTAGTAAACGAAAACCTGAAATACGGAATGGGAATCAATTTGGAAAAAACAGCAAATCCAAATAAAGAAAGCAAAAAATCAAAAACTGTTATTGAATAATAATTCTATAAAAAATCATGAAAATCGGAATTCTCT
Organism: Bacteroidota bacterium; assembly: GCA_023420435.1. Taxonomy (GTDB): domain Bacteria; phylum Bacteroidota; class Bacteroidia; order Flavobacteriales; family Weeksellaceae; genus JAEXBA01. The sequence continues at coordinate 8,874 of JAEZWE010000204.1, read as the reverse complement.
GTTATCCAACCTACGGTGGAAGCGGAATTGTAGCTACAGAACTTGGCATGAGCCTCGCGAAAAAAGGATATGAAGTTCATTTTATTTCCAATAATTTACCTGCAAGATTAGACATCACCAATCCTAATATTTTTTTTCATAAAGTAAACGTTCAAACGTATCCGCTTTTTCAATATCAACCTTACGATATTGCCTTATCTTCTATGATTTACCGTGTTGTAAATCTTTATAAGTTGGATTTGCTTCATGCTCATTATGCAATTCCTTACGCTTATGCAGCATTTACAGCCAAACAAATGTTGAAAGAAGAAGGTAAAGATATTCCTTTGGTGACGACACTTCACGGAACAGATATTACTTTGGTTGGTCAACATCCAACGTACAAACATGCGGTAGAATTTTCCATCAATCAATCTGATGTCATAACTTCCGTTTCGGAAAGTTTGAAAAACGATACTTTGAAATTTTTCAACATCAAAAAAAGAATTCAGGTGATTACGAATTTTATTGATAATTCTGAATTCGATGAAAAAAATTATTGTCAAAGAAGTCATTTTGCTAGCCCTGATGAAAAAATCTTGATTCATGTATCCAATCTTCGTCCAGTAAAGCGTGTTGAAGAAGTTTTACAGATTTTCAAATCGGTTTTTAGTCATTTAAAATCCCGTTTAATTATTATTGGTGAAGGTCCGGATATGGAAAAAATCAATACTTTTTTAGAAGAAAATCCGGAACTTATTGATAAAATTCGTTTACTCGGAAAAGTAAATGATCTTTACAGAATTTTGCAACTTTCTGATGTTTTCCTTTTACCTTCGGAACAGGAAAGTTTTGGTTTGGCGGCTTTGGAAGCGATGGCAGCAGAAACTCCCGTTATTAGTTCTAATGCTGGCGGAATTCCGGAAGTAAATATTCAGGGAGAAACGGGTTATTTAGCAGAAATCGGAAATGTGGAAGCTATGGCAAATTACACCATTAAACTTTTGAGCGACGAAAAATTGCTGTCCGAAATGAAGAAAAATGCCAAAGAACAAGCCATAAGATTTGATCTAAAAAACATTCTTCCAATCTACGAGAAAATGTATGAAGAAACTATTGCCAATTTTAAAAAATAATTTTTCAAAAATGTGAACGAAAAACTCCTGCAATATCTTTGGAACTACAAAATTTTTAAAAGTTTTGATTTTAAAGATATGCAAGGAAATTCCATCGAAATTCTAGATTTTGGAACCTTGAACCAAAACGCAGGACCAGATTTCCTGAATGCAAAAATAAAAATCGGAAACCTCATTTTTGCAGGAAATATCGAGCTTCATTTGCGATCATCAGATTGGATTTTTCATCAACATTCCGGAAATCCGGATTTTGAAAATATTATTTTACATGTCGTTTTTCAGCATGATATTGAAATTGATGAAATTTCACAAAAAAACATTCCAACACTCGAACTCAAGAATTATATCGATTCGAAAATTCTAGCGAAACACGAAAATTTGTTAAGTGAAAATCAGTTTATTCCATGTGAAAAAATTTTTGATGCAGAAAAAATTCCGTTTGCTTTTGCTGAAGAAAATTTACTCCAAAAACTGAATGAAAAATCACAAGAAATAGAACAAAGTTTACAAAAATTCAAAAACAATTACGAAGCGGTTTTGTTTCATTATTTAGCCTACGCTTTTGGTTTAAAAGTAAATGCACAAATTTTCAAACAATTGGCGGAAAGCATCAATTTCAGGATTATTCAGAAGATTTCCCAAAACCAAATTCAGTTGGAATCTTTATTTTTTGGAAAAGCCAATTGGCTCGAAAATCCGCAGGATGAAACAACAAAAAACTGGAAAAAGGAATATGATTTTCTAAAATTAAAATTTCAGCTTTCAGATATTAACTTTAATCCCAAATTTTTAAGATTAAGACCTCAAAACTTCCCAACCATAAGACTTTCACAACTTGCAAATTTGTATCATTTTCACACGAATTTGTTTTCAAGAATTATTAAAGCAAAGTCGATTATAGAAGTTTATAAAATTTTCGGAAACGTAAAAGCCAGTGATTATTGGAACCATCATTTCAATTTTGGAAAAATTTCAACAGTGGAAAATGAAAAAAAATTAACGAAAGATTTTATCAATCTTCTTCTGCTGAATGCCATTCTTCCTATAAAATACACTTATCATAAAAACAACAGAGAAGAAATTGCAGAGGAAATTTTAGAATTTTACCTGAAAATTTCTGCAGAAAAAAACGTCGTCATCGAAAATTGGAAATCTTTGAAAGTGCCTATTAAAAATGCTTTGGAAAGTCAGGCCTATATTTATCATTTCAAAAATTTTTGCACGAACAAAAAATGCTTAAATTGCAGCATCGGTTTGAAACTGTTGCAATAATTTAAAAAAATGCAGGAACCAAAATTTATTACCAACATCCGCCACAAAGTAGAAAGAGAATGGTTTGGAACGCTTACAAGATTTGGCGCCAAATTGGGAATTCCTGTTTCTAAATTGCGGGTTTTTTTCATCTACTCTACTTTTGCAACCGTTGGTTTTTTCTTTTTATTTTATTTGGTGATGGCTTTTTCGCTTTGGGTAAAAGATATTTTTATCACCAGAAGACCCAGTGTTTTCGATTTGTAACTTAAAATTCTGAAAAAATAATCCTCAAAAAATGTAATTTAAGAAGATAGAAAGGCTTTATTTTCGTGTATTACTAATTCAATTTTTTTGCATGGAATTTCATCAGATCAGTTCAGCCGAAGATTTTAGAGCCCTTAAAATTCACGAGGCTTATTGCAGCACTTTTCCTGTTGACGAAAGACGCAATGAAAATCAGTTCCAACAATTATTTTCTAATAAAAAAGCTTTGGTTTTTTCTTTGGTAAACGGGATTGATAATATTGGTTATTTAATCGGTTGGGACATGAGTCATTTCATTTTTGTGGAACATTTTGAAGTTTTTCCGCAATATCGGAATCAGAAGTTTGGAAGCGAAATTTTGAAAGAACTTTACCGAAAATATTCAAAAATAATTTTGGAATCTGAACCTGAAAACTTGAATGAAATTGCAAAACGACGAATCAATTTTTACCAAAAAAATGGATTTACCACTCTGAAAGAAGATTATTTTCAACCTTCTTATGAAAACGGAAAAAATCCTGTCCAACTTTGGCTTTTGGGAAATTTTCAGCCGGAAAATTTGGACAGGATTCAAGAAGAAATTTACGATATTGTGTACTGTTTGTAAACTTTAATATTAGTTTACTTCATACTCCAATTTTATGGTGATGCTGGCTTCTTTTTCTTTGGAAGACGTGTTGAAAGTTCCACCGTACGAAAAATCTTCATTGGAATTGGGTGCTGTAATTTGGATAATTCCCATCGTTGCTTTTTTCAAATTTCCTAAATTTGATCCTGCATTTTCCGCGATTTTTTCGGCTCTTTGTTTGGCATCTTTAGTAGCATCTGCAATCATTTGCTGTTTTACATCCGCCAATTTGGTGTAAAAATAATTGGGCGGTGAAGATGTAAATTCGATTCCCAGATTGATAATTTCGGTAATATTTCGGGATAAATTTTCAATTTTTCCCACTTCTTTGCTATCAATGGAAACCGTTTGTGAAAGTTGATATCCCGAAAAAGTTTGTGTACTCCCTCCATTGGAATCGGTTCCGTAGCGATATTGTTTCTGAATATCTACCGCTGAAAATACAATTTGATTTTTTTGTATTCCTTTGGAAATCAAATAATTTTCAATAATTTTTTTATCGTTTGCTAATTCGTCGTAAGCTGATTTTAGCTCAAAACTGTTTCTTGAAAAATTTCCGCTCCAAGCAATCAAATCTGAAGTGAATTTTTTAGTTCCCAAACCTGTTACAGAAATAGTGTTTTCGGATTGGTTTCTGTTTTTAATGGCATGACCAAGAAATGCTAAACCGATCACAAAACCTAGAGAAGCAATGGCAATAGCAATAATGTTTTTACTCATAATAAAGGAGTGTTTTTAATTGATTTTAAGTTAAGTACAATTTTTTATGTAAAAAAAATAAATCAAAACACATTCCAAATTTTAAGATTTCATTAACCTTAATTTAGATTTTATTAACTTTTTATAGAATCCTCCTTTTGCACCGTAATTCGTGTGTTCAGAAAATCTTTCAAAGCCATTTTTAAATAATTTTCTATCGTAAGTTTATTGAAATTATTTCTGAGATTTTTACATAACTCATATTTTCTGTCTGCATAAATTACCAACTGTTCAAACTGAAAATCATCCAAACCATATTTTGTAAAATAACTTTTATCCACCGTTTCATGAATTTTTCTGTAAAAAGCCTGCTGTTCTGCATAGTTTGGTGTTGTTGGTTGTTTCTGTACTTTTTTCACCAAAAATCCTAATAACCCCAAAACATTTCCTTGTCCAACAGAATAATTGGGACCGTTTTGTAAAGTGGAAGGTGTTTTTAATGTGGGATAAGCTTCCGTAGGTTTGGTTTTCATGTAGGACGACATATTGGTATTAAGTCTTTTTACTTTTTCGGGAGGTTCTAATCTTGCGATATCTTTTTTCAAATTTCCTGTAGGTTTAAAAGCAATTTCTACTTCTTCAATCAATTGTGGCGTATGTTCTAAAACAATCCTCATGGAAGAATTATAATTTTCCGAAGAAACCATTTTTGAAAAACGTTCATAGTTGGGTTTTACAAAACGAATTTCTTCATTTGCCACTGCTTTTATCATAAAAATACCGTCTTTGTCGGAAAATGATTCTTCTTCCGTATTCATATTCATAATCAAAACACCGGCTAATTCAATCCCGTCTTCAGAAACAATTTTTCCAAAAACATACTTTTGGGCATTAAGAGAGAAAAAGAAGAGGAGAAAAAGAAAAGATAGTAATGTTTTCATGCAGTTTATTTTCTATCAAAAATATTTCTAAAAACCATAAGCTGTGAAAGTTTAACCATACTTAACCAATTTTGTGAAATTCATGAGAAAAAAAGCTAAAAGAAACTGTTAAAATGTAACCAAAATCGTTAAAAAAATTCTCGCAAAATCTGTAAATTGCCAGTTCAAAATTGTGAAAATGTCCAATTCTTACACGGTAATTAACGCTTCTGCCGGTTCTGGAAAAACGTATAGTTTGGTTCAGCGATTATTAATGATTTGTCTTAAAAATCCTGGACAGCAGAAAATTATTCAAAATATTTTAGCGCTTACTTTCACCAATAAAGCGGCTAATGAAATGAAAGAAAGAATCCTTTCTTGGCTAAAGGATTTTACAGAGGCCAGTTTTGAACAAAATCAAAATCTGAAAAATATTCAGGAAGCGCTGAAAAAAGAAGGAGCAAACCTCACTTTGCAAGATTTACATGAACGTTCCCAAAAATTGTTGGATTATATTCTTCACCATTATTCAAAATTAAATATTGGAACAATTGATAAGTTTAATTCTCGTTTGGTTCGCAGTTTTTCTTATGAATTAGGTTTGGCGAAAAATTTCAATCTGGAAATTGAAGCAGAACCTTTTCTAATTGAAGCAGTGGACAAAATGTTGGATAAAATTGGTGAAAACGATTCCATTTCTGATGCTTTTATGGATTTTGTAACGTACAGTTTGGACAATAATTCCCGGGTAAATATCAATAAAACCCTTTACAATTCAGCCAAAGAATTTGTGAAAGATATTCATTATGATTATCTGAAAGAAAATTCGGAGTTTGATTGGAATCAATATGAAGTTTTAAGAAATGAACTTCGGCAGGAAATAAAAATTTTACAAAAAGATTCCGAGGAAAAAGCCAAAAACGTTTTAGCGCTTATCCGAGAAAAAAATCTGGAAAACAGTGATTTTGCAGGTGGCGGAAAACAAAGTATCCAATATTTTTTCGAAAGTTTCCTTGAAAATGGAAAACCCAAATTATACCCTTCTGAAGCGGAAGAAGAAAAGAAAATTTTACATTACCGAAAAGGATCTTCCAAAAGTGGTGAAAATAAACAGATGGAAATTTTAGAAATTCTGGATTTTCTCCTGAAAAACCGCTCGGAAATTATCCAAAATTATGTACAGATCAGTAAAAAGAAAAAAATTCTCGCCGAGCTTTTACCTTTAAAAGTAAATAAAGACATCCAGGACGAATTACTGAAAATTGAAGAAGAAAATGATTTGGTTTTGCTCTCCAAATTCAACATTCTCATCAACGAAAATTTGGCTCATGAACCTTCTGCATTTATTTATGAAAAAGTGGGGTCACAATTTCATCATTATTTTTTTGATGAATTTCAGGACACTTCACAACTGCAATGGAAAAATTTTGTTCCGCTTCGAAATCACAGTGTTTCTATGGACAACACTTCTTTTACCGTTGTTGGAGATCCCAAACAAAGTATTTACCGATTTCGTGGCGGAGATTCCCAATTGATGTTAAATATCATCAATAAAACTGAAGAAACACAAAAGAAAGCCGAACTGATTGTTTTGGATAAAAACTGGAGAAGCTCAAAAAATATCGTTCATTTTAATAATGAACTTTATGCTTTTATTTCAGAGAAATTAAAACCAGAACATCAGGAAATTTTCGGTAAATCGGCGCAGCAGATTGCGGAATCTTCTTTTGAAGGCCGTGTAAAAATAATTCTTCTGGAGAATTCAGTGAAAGAAGATTTTTTTCAAAATTCTGCAGAAAAAATGCAGGAAAACATCCAAGAATGTCTTGATAACGGTTTTCGATTTTCTGATATCACCATTTTGTGCAGAGGAAAAAATGAAATTTATCATTATTCCCAGAAATTAGGAAACCTAAAAGTTGAGTACAATAATGTACAAACTTCTATAAAAACGATTTCTGAAAGTGGATTAACCTTGAATCTTTCCAAAACATTAAATGCGGTAATGATGTTTCTGAACTGGGAAAACAATCCCAAAAATCTGCAATATTTAACCTTAATGATGTATTTCTTGAATACTTCAGGAAGAATAAAAATGAATGATTTTACACAAGAAATGTTGGAACTGATTGAACTGAAATCCGCACAAAAAATAGAAAATTTTATCGCTGAAAAGTATGGTGTAAAACTCCGCCAAAAGAATTTCCCAAAACTGAATCTTTACAATTTTGTAGAATTTTACATCAATGAATTTTCAGTTCCGGAGAAAGAAACCGATTTTCTTCTGAATTTCATGGAAATACTTTACGGATTTACCCAAAACAGTGGCGCCACTATAAAAGATTTTATCAAATTTTGGGAGGAAGAAGCTTCCAAAAAAAGCATTCAAGCTTCAGAAAATATCGATGCCATCAAAATGATGACCATCCATAAAGCCAAAGGTTTGGAATTTCCTGTGGTTTTTTATCCTATGATGAATGAAAATAAAGATGCAGAGTTCAAAGACTGGTTTCAAAACAGTGAAAATGAAATTTTAAAATCGGTAAATATTTCCCAATTCGATAAACTATTGGAAATTTATGATGAAGAAATTCAAAATTTTAATTTAGAAAATGCATATCAAAATTTTATCGACCGAATTTGTGTGCAGTATGTTGCCACAACAAGACCTGTGGAACAGCTTTTCCTTTATCTCGAAAAACCATCAATAGAGGGCAAAACAGGAACTGAAAAGCCAAGCAAAATTGAAATTTACGATTTTGTACAACAAAAAAATCCTGAAAATAAAGAGGAATTTGAGTTTTTTAAAATTCAGAATCCTGAAAATTTAAAAAAACAAAAACATCAAATTTCGGAAAAACACATCACAAAAAGTATTAAAAGCTTTAGTAATATTCAAGAAAAAGCGAGTTCAATAAAAATTGCTACGCCTTCTAAAAGTTATCAAAACCGCAACGAAAAAGTACGAACCGGAATTTTTGTGCACGAAATTCTTTCCAAAATAAATTCTGAAAAAGAGGTTGAAAAAGTTCTTGAAAGTTATTTGATGAATGGAACCATCACTTCTGATGAGAAAAAAGAAATTGTAAAAATTATCCAAAAAATCATTTCTGAAAATGCCGATTTTTTCGATGAAAATTTAGAAATTATCAACGAGAAAGATATTATGATTTCCGAAAATGGTATTTCACAATTATATCGTCCAGACCGAATTATTAAGAAAAATGACACTTATATCATCATCGATTTTAAAACGGGTGAAAAAAACGAAAAACATCTAAAACAGTTGGAAACTTACCAAAATGTTTTGGAAAAATTAGGAAAAAAAGTAAGCGAAACGAAGTTGATATATTTATAAAAAAAATCCGGATAAAACTCCGGATTTATATTCATTGAGCTTCTGCTGCAGGATTAAAAACCCTTTGTGCCAATTCCTGATCAAAAAGATACAATGCAGATGGGTTTTCGCAAACCATTTTTATTTTCGTTACCAGTTGTGAAGCACTGGCTTCTTCTTCCACCTGTTCGTTAATAAACCATTGCAGAAATGAAACAGTAGCAAAATCGCCTTCTTCATTAGCATTTTTCACAATATTGAAAATGCTTTTGGTTACTACTTTTTCGTGTTCCAAAGCTTTTTCGAAAATTTCGGTTGCAGAACCAAATTGATGAGGTGGTTTTGCAATTTCTCCGATGATAATTTCTCCGCCAACATCGTTCAAAAAATCAAACATTTTATCGGCATGCATTAATTCTTCTTTGCTCTGAACACGGAAATAATTGGCAATCCCATCCAAATCCTTAGCAGAAAACCATGCAGACATCGAGAGATAATATTGTGCAGCGTATTGTTCGTGTGTAATTTGCTCGTTGATGAGCTTTGCAATTTTTTTACTTACCATGATGATTCATTTTAGTTCAAATTTAGGGCTAATTTTTAGAATTTAAAAGTAATATCAGGACTTTACAAAAAAAAAAAGAAGAGCGGAAAAAA
>JAEZWE010000116.1 GCA_023420435.1 Bacteroidota bacterium | reverse complement strand
ACCATCATCCCAAATAGAAACGATCATAGGAACTTGCAATGCACAAGCTGCATTTAAAGTTTCCCAAAAATGTCCTTCTGCAGTGGAAGCATCACCAATGGTTCCAAATGCGATTTCATTTCCATTTTTTGAAAATTTTTCTGAACCTTCAAATGTTACTTCTTTAAAAATTTTTGAAGCTTGCGCTAAACCTAACAAACGTGGCATTTGTCCTGCAGTAGGCGAAATATCAGAAGAAATATTTTTAATTTTTGTTAAATCTTTCCAACTTCCGTCTTCATTCAAACTTCTAGTGGCGTAATGACCATTCATTTGACGTCCAGCAGAAGCGGGTTCACGATCTACATTGGTATCTGCATATAATTGTGCGAAGAAACTTTCCACAGTAAGGGCATCTACAGCTAAAGCAAATGTTTGATCCCTGTAATATCCGGAACGCCAATCTCCATCACGGAAAACCTTTGCCATCGCTAATTGGGGCAACTCTTTTCCATCCCCAAAAATTCCGAACTTGGCTTTACCCGTCAATACTTCACGTCTTCCCAAAAGAGCCATTTCTCGAGAGATTCTGCCGAGTTTGTAATCTTCTAGCACTGAATTTTTAAAATCTTGAAAAGAGACTTCCTGAGTTTCTATATAGGTAGATTGCATAAAAATATAGGTTTTTACAAAGATACAAAATTGCCTGCATTAGGTCATAAAAAAACTCTTCCGGTGTTTCACAACGACGGAAGAGCAAAAGCACAAATGATAAATTATATTAAAGGTTTTAGTTTATTTTTTTGGTGGAGGTACTGGATCTCCCTCGTTTGGTGTAATCCCTGTTCCTGAAGAGTCATCAGCAGAAACATTGTTTAAAATTTCTAAATTTGCCTGATCTTCAGGGCTAAACAAATCTTCTGAGTTATCTCTACAAGATACAACCAATAAGGAAGACACTGCTAAAAGGGTAAAAAGAATCTTTTTCATAATGTTTGATTTTATTTATTTATTTTTTTGTTTGTCGATTTATATGAGGCAAACCTACAATGGAAAAAAACAAACTCAAAAAAAAAAAACCGTTACTTCGTAAAAAATAGCTGGGAAATCATAAATTTGGCTGGGGATTTTAAAGAAAATACCCTTCTATTATAAAAATAATGACCACAAAACATAATAACATACTGATTAACTGCAACTTAAACTCAATTTTTAAAAAAAATAGAGCATTTATTTTTTGGATACTATTTTTTTGCGGAATGAATTTATTTTCCGGACAAAATGCCAAGAATTTTGAGAATAAAAAGTTAAGTTATCAGCAAATTGAAAAAAAAATTGATCAGCTCCACAACGATAAAGTAGAAATGTGGAAGATGATTAAGCTTTATATTCAAAAATCTAAAGCTGAAAAAAACCAAGAAACTTTAGTATATGCTTATCGTTACGCCAGTAATTTTTCAGATTTTCCACAAAATTTCAAATATGCGGATAGTGCAATAGCAGTAGCAAACACATCAAAAAACCAAAGATTGCTTGCTAATGCATACATTAATAGAGGCATAATTCAAATGGGACAAGTTCAATATCAAAAGGCTTTAGATGATATTTTGCTTGCAAAAAAATATGCTGATGAAATAAAAAGCGAATATATTATCAACAAGAGTAAATATTTTATCGCTCAAAACAAAATTTATCTTGGATTGTACGAGGAAGCTAATAAAGAACTTTTAGAATGTATTGATTTTTTCAAATCAAATCTTAATGATGCATCCTTAGGAAAGGACTACCAAACCTACTACCTCTATTCTTTAATGAGTGTAATAGATACCAATTCCAAGTTAGGAACCACAGATAATAATGAAAACCTCATCAACGAAGCTTATGATTATATCGAAAAAAACAATTTAAAAATGTTTATTCCCTATTTCATATCTTCCGAAGGAACTTTTGCATACTACAAAAAAGATTACAATCTTGCCATAAAAAAACTAAGTGAAGCACTCAGTTTATATAAAGATCAGTGGAGCCATATTACCGAAATTTACTATTTAGGTCTTTCCTACTGGAAATTAGGGAAACAAAATGTAGCAATAAAATATTTTGAACAGATTGATAAAGTTTACAACAAGGAAAATAATCTGGAACCTCAGTTCAGAGCTGCTTACGAACACCTCATTAGACACAATGATTCTATAGGAAACAAAGATAAACAGTTAGAATACATTAACAAGTTGATGATTTTAGACCGTTCCTATGAAAAAAACTACAAATATTTGTACAGCAAAATCAATAAAGAATACGATTCTAAAAAGCTTTTAGAAGAAAAATCACGAATCGAACGGTCATTAAAATTCCAATATGCCATTACTATTCTTCTTTTGACCATAACATTTTTTACCATTATTTTCTTTGCCCGAAGATATTATCTGCTTCAGCAGCGATATGATAAAAGGTTTCAGGAACTTTTGCGGGAAACTAAAAAATCACCAGTTCCTTCCTTTGTTCAAACGGAAAATAAAGAAGAATCTCTTTACGAAAATACCATTGAAATGGATGAGCAAACGGATTATTACAACAAAATTCGCGGTATGAATCCTATTTTAGTGAAAAATATTTTAAAACAACTGGATGATTTTGAGAATAATGAAGAATTTTTAGACTCTCAGGTTTCCCAAAAATTATTAAGTGAAAAATTAGGAACCAATTCCACCTATCTCTCAAAAATCGTCAATGTTTATAAAGGCAAAAATTTCAATATTTATGTGAATGATTTGAGGTTGGATTATATTTTAAACCTACTAAAATCGGATTGGGATTATCTTAATAAAGATGTAAAGGAGCTTGCAGCCGCTTCCGGATTTACCAACACAGAAAATTTTTCCGATAATTTCCAGAGAAAATTTGAAATAAAACCTTCTTATTTCATCAAAAAAATGAAAGAAAATGTGGTAGCCTAATTATTGACGCAAAATTTTATCTATCTTTTTTCCTTTCGCCAGCTCGTCGATTAATTTATCCAAATAACGGATTTTCTTCATCAAAGGATTTTCGATTTCTTCAATTTGGTGTCCGCAGATTTTCCCTTTGATTTTTTCTGCATTAGGATGAAGATTTGCATTTTTAAAAAAAATCTGGAAATTGGTTTTATTTTCCAGAATTTCAATCAGTTTTTTTTCATTATAACCGGTTAACCACTCAATAATTTCATCAACTTCCGCTTTGGTTCTTCCCTTTTTTTCAGCTTTTGTGATATAG
>JAEZWE010000017.1 GCA_023420435.1 Bacteroidota bacterium | reverse complement strand
AACCAAAAGTTTATTGTTTACGATCGTTTCCATTGCTTGACATTTGTCGGAAACATTCATGCCCTGTTGTTTCGCGTAATTGATTTGTTCTTCCAAATCAGATTCCAGGATAATTTCGTCGCCAATTACTGCAGCAATACCGTCCACCAAAACTCCTTTTTCCAGTTGCGCTGATAATTTCGTGGAAAATAGTCCAAGAAAAACAGCCAGTAATAACGTTAAATTCAGTTTTTTAATCATATTTTATATAATGAAGTTGCAAATTTAGAATTCTGAATGAATTGCGCTAAATTTTTTATTATAATTATTGTTAAATTTTAGGTTTACACCGTAACTTCGAAAGTGGTAAGTTCTTTAAACTGCTTAATTCTTCCGATCATTTCGGCTTCCGTAATTTCTTTTAATCTTTCTGTCCCGAATTTTTCTACGGTGAAAGATGCTAAAGCAGAACCTACGATTAATGCCGATTTCATGGTTTCAAAATCGAAATTTTCTTTTTTCGCCAAATAAGCCGCAAAACCTCCGGCAAAAGTATCTCCTGCTCCTGTTGGATCAAAAACTTCTTCCAAAGGCATGGCAGGAATTGCAAAAATTCTCCCTTCATGAAACAATAATGCGCCGTGTTATCCTTTTTTGATGATCACAAAATCAGGACCCATTTCATGGATTTTTTTCGCGGCTTTCACTAAAGAATATTCTCCGGAAAGTTGACGGGCTTCTTCATCATTAATAGTGATAACATCGGTTTTGGCAATCATTAATTTCAAAACGTCCATTGCAGTATCCATCCAGAAATTCATGGTGTCTAAAATAACCAGCTTTGGACGGTTGTTCATTTTTTCTAAAACGGAAAGTTGAACTCCGGGATGTAAATTCCCCAACAATAAAACTTCGGAATCTTGCATAGAATTAGGAATTTTTGGATCAAAATTTTCTAAAACGTTTACTTCGGTTACTAAAGTATCTCTGGAATTAAGATCATTATGGTATTTTCCGCTCCAGAAAAATGTTTTTCCTTCTTTTACAATTTCAATTCCTTCTATATTTACACCTCTTCCTGAAAGCAAATCAAGATATTCCTGTGGAAAATCACCTCCAACAACAGAAACTATTCCTGAGGGAACATTCATAATAGAAGAAGCCAAACCAATAAATGTTGCTGCACCTCCTAAAATTTTATCTGTTTTACCAAATGGCGTTTCAATAGCATCGAAAGCAACGCTTCCTACAACTAATAATTTCATATTTATATTTCTTAATTATTTTTTTTTAAAAAAATTACTTCCATTCAAAAGTATCGATTAAATGGAGTAAATCTTTCTTTACATAATCAACAGCCGGCGCTAATGAATCCGGTTTTGGTCTGCTGTTAAAATAAAGATAAGCCGTTACAAAATGTTTTGTACTGTCCGTAACATAAAACTGTAAATTGGAAGCACTTTGTCCTTTCAGTTCATAAAAATTTCCAAAAACTCGTTTTTCAGGATAAGTAAAAGATTTTGTGTCAATGGAACTAGCTTTAACGGTGTGTTCGTACACCATTTTTTCGGCTTCTTTTACATGTTTGTCAAAATCTCCTTTTATGGGATAATAGGTAATAAAGACTTTTCCTTTCATCTTTGGATAATTCAGGTAATACCAACAAGGTTTTTTCTTGGCATCATCAATTCTTGCAAAATCAGAATATTCAAAAGAGAATGAACATGGCGCTGAAAATTTTTGATATTTTGGCGTAGGATATTCCAAACGAAGTTCTCCGGAAGGTTTCGGAACCGCATCTTTTCCACAGGAAAACAAAACAAAACCTACCAAAATGAAAATGAGATTTTTAAACATTTGGCAAAAATAATTCTTTTTGCCGGAAACTGGAAAAACAGAAGCCTTAAACACGAAAATGTTTCTCTATATATTTTTCCAAAGGTTTTGGAAATGATTTGGAATGAAAATCTTCTCCATTGCTAATCATAAAACCCTCTTTTTCAGAAAAATTTTTAAAATCTTTTTCTGAAGTTAAATCAATTCTGTGAATTTCTATCTCTAAATTAAGATGTGTCAGTTTATGTTTGATAATGGTGGGTTTATAATTTAAACCCTCAAAATGTTCTGGAATTGTTGTAGGAAATTCAAATAGTTTCTTCCAAATAAATGATTCATCACGCTGTTTAATCAGAAAACTTTCTTTGTAGGAAACGAAATAATATTGCAGTTTTAGATTTTTGGGAACCGTTTTTTTAATTTTTACCGGAAATTTAGAAACTGTTCCGGTTTGAAAAGCGGTACAATCTTTATTTACCGGACAAATTTCACAACTGGGATTCTTGGGTTTACAAATCTCTGAACCTAAATCCATCATAGCCTGATTGAAATTACCGGCTTGATTTGAGGGCATGACTTTTTTTGAAATTACTGAAAAATAATCAAAAGCCATGGACAAACTAATATCGAAATCATCTGCAAAAATTCTGCTCAACACACGATAAAAATTACCGTCAATTGCTGGTCTTTGTTCCCAAAAACAAATACTTGAAATAGCAGCTGCGGTGTATTTTCCAATTCCCTTTAAAC
>JAEZWE010000011.1 GCA_023420435.1 Bacteroidota bacterium | reverse complement strand
CTTCTGAACTTAATATGCCTTATATTACTGAAAGATGGCCTGGTGGAATGTTAACAAACTTTGTAACGATCCGTAAAGCTGTTAAGAAAATGAACGCTATCGACAAAATGAAGAAAGACGGAACTTTCGAAACTTTATCGAAGAAAGAAAGACTTCAGGTGGACAGACAAAGAGCTAATTTGGAGAAGAACTTAGGTTCTATCGCTGATATGGTGCGTCTTCCTTCTGCTCTTTTTGTAGTAGATATCATGAGCGAACACATCGCGGTTACTGAAGCTAAAAAATTAGGAATTCCTGTATTTGCTATTGTTGATACAAATTCTGATCCTAGAAAAGTAGATTACGTAATTCCAGGAAACGATGATGCTTCTAAGTCTATTGATATGCTTCTTTCTGTAGTTTCAGATTCTATCAAAGATGGTCTTTCTCAAAGAAAAGCTGACAAAGAAAAATCTAAAGAAGAAGGAGAAAAAGTTTCTGCTGATGCAGATGCTGATTTCGATGCAGAATAATTAAGATTTTCTACAAAATAAAAACCGCTCTAAATTTTAGGGCGGTTTTTTTGTTTCTAAATTTTAGTGAATTCTAAACTTGATGTAAGTTATCGTCTTTCCTTTTGCTGAAAAAAGTTCTTCATAATACGTTTTAACTTCACGCAGAAGTGGTGTATTGGGTTCATATTCCGGAGCTCCATAAATGTCATGATGTGCGGTAAGAATTTCATAACCTAAGCCTTGAAGAAGTCCTAAAGTATAACCATGTAAAAATTCAGAATCGGTTTTTAAGTGAATAATTCCGCCAGGTTTTAGAATCTTTTTATAACGATTTAAAAAATCCGGATGCGTTAAGCGGTGCTTTGTTCTACGATATTTAATTTGTGGATCAGGAAAGGTAATCCAAATTTCATCTACCTCATTTTCTTCAAAAAAATAGTCTACAAGTTCAATTTGGGTTCGGAGAAATGCTACATTGTTAATGTTATTTTCTACTGCTTCTTTGGCACCAAACCAAAATCGAGCTCCTTTAATGTCAATTCCGATAAAATTTTTCTCTGGGAAAGATTTTGCTAGTCCAACGGAATATTCACCTTTTCCACAGCCTAATTCTAAAACGATGGGATTTTCATTTTTAAAAATTTCCTTTTTCCATTTTCCTTTTAAATGGAACTGGTTTAAGGCTTCTTCTCTTGTTGGCTGAATGACATTTGGAAGGATTTTGTTTTCTTCGAATCTCGCAATTTTATTCTTCCCCATATTTATTTTTGGGCGAAATTAAGGATTTTCGAGGCTTTATCCTATTATTTGCTGGGTTTTCCCAAAGTAACCATAATGGCTTTTTGTACGGTTTTCTGTGAGGCATATTGCGCACCGCAAACCAAACTGGTAAATAAATAATCTCCTTTGGCAATAACAATAGTATTTTCTTTACCTGAAGGAACCGGCAATCTGTATTTGGTGTAACCAATACCCTCCATTCT
This sequence comes from Bacteroidota bacterium, assembly GCA_023420435.1. Taxonomy (GTDB): domain Bacteria; phylum Bacteroidota; class Bacteroidia; order Flavobacteriales; family Weeksellaceae; genus JAEXBA01. The sequence continues at coordinate 18,402 of JAEZWE010000011.1, read as the reverse complement.
TACAATTATGTCGCAATCGGAATTGTTTTTTACAAGAACGGTGGTGTCCTTACTGTTGGGATCGTTATCGAAAAGAGCATTCAGGATTTTAACCGTTTTATTTTTATGATCTTCCGGAGATTCATCCATCAACATATTGAATTCGCCTTGCTCAGGATTTTCAAAATTTGAGGCTAAAGAAGTGGAAACTTCTGCTTTTTCTGCAGGTTTCGAAGTAGATGTTTTTGTAGTGGAAGATTTAGTTTTGGATAAAATAGAACTTTTTGAAGAACTAGGCGTATTTCTTGTAGCCGTTGAAGAAGTTTTTGAAGCCACAGGTTTCATTTTCTTTTCTTCGGCAGATTTTTTGTAAACACCAGCCTGAATATCAGCTAATTGTTGATTTCGTAATCGAATGATTTTCTGACGAATGGCTTCATTCATTTCCTCGAAAGTAATTTTTGTGGAAGGTCTTCTTTTCAGTAAAGCCAATTTTTCTTGCAGGACCTTTACCTGCTGATCTTCCGGAGTAGCTTTTTTAAGATAATCTTTGATGAGATTCATCAAACGTGGTTTCAAAATCGATCTTCTGGGATCATCTGGATGTGCATCACGAAGAAATGCATCAATTTCATAAATACTTTGGCTTTTAATAACATTGTTATAATCCTTCATTCTTTCCTGAGCAGGAACTAAAAAAGAGGTGAACAATATGATAAAAAGAAGTAAATTTTTCATTTTTTTTCCAATTATAACGTGATTTTGCCACTCATTATTGCTTTGGATTTTTTTTAAGAGTTAATTGTGATCTGTTCAATTAGATTAGAATTACGTAATCGTTTGTGATAAATGGGAAGATATTTTTCAATATAAATACTGATGCTTTCCATATTTTTGTTATCCAAATACTGGATAAGATTATCAGAACTGTAAACAAACTGTAGAAAATTATCGATGAGGTTTACCGGTATTCTCAAATTGGTGAAATATTCTACCCCATAATAACTCTTTATATTGGCTATAGAAATTTTCATTTTTTCGTAGGCATACAATCTTTCTTTCTTTTTTCTTTCACCTGAAAGTGCATCATAAATGGCTTCCACGCTGAAAGTTAACCCACCATCTTTTAAAGCGGCAATTTGGTTTTCCGGAGAAGTTCCATCTCCTTTTGGAAGAGGAAGTCCAACTGCTTTTCTAATTTGTTCCTTTTTGTTACTTGTTTTTAGATGAGCAAGATCTTTTCTAAGGTTTCCTGAAGGTTTAAAGTTTGCAATAACCACTTCTTCAATATCATGATAAGCCACTTTCAATTCAATAATATTATTGGAGTTCTGAAAATTTTTATCAGAAATTACAAAATCTTTTCTGTCGGTTACAATGGAAGTAAAGCGAATAACGTCTCCTGTTTTTGCTTCAATACTAAAGCTTCCGTAAACATTGGATAAAACGGTTTTATGGGTATTAAGATTGGTAACAAAAACCTGATTCAAATAAAAATTTGAATAATCATTAATCAAAATTTCTCCATTAAAAATTTGCGCTTGAAAACAAGTGGCAAAAAATAATAACATGAAACCTGTAAATTTCTTCATAGCATTGGCAAAATTAAAAACAAATTAGGCCTAAAACACAGATAAGATTTGGTTTTCAGGTTAAAGTTAGGTTAAACTTTAAAGAAAATTTCAGAAATTTTGTTAAAAACTACTTTTCAAAGAAATTATCATTTCTATTTTTTACCAAAAGCCAGCTGGTGTGTTTTACAAAAGTTTGTGTTCCGGGTTCTTGCCATTGCAGAATATACCAGTAAGTTGCTGTTGGAACAGGTCTTCCATTTTGTGTTTTACCATTCCAGGTAAATCGGTTAGAAGCAGTACCATTAAACATTTCTTTTCCGTAGCGGTCAAAAATTCTGAAAACTGGTTTATGCTTGGTTAATAGTTCGGAATAATCAATAACCTCGTTTTGTCCATCTCCATTTGGTGTAATGGCGTTTATTAAATTGATGATAGAAAAGTCTTTTTCAACCACTGCACACTCTTTGAAATCTTTTACATAAGCAGTATAGGCACCACGAGGAATATCGTAGAAAAAATTAGAAATTTGCCAGTTAATTCCATCTAAAGAATATTGATAAGGTGGAGTTCCACCAGTAACATTAATGATGACATTTCCTTGATTAATATCTATTGAAGTAATTTCTGGAAGAGGAGCTGCCGTAATATTGATAGTTTGTCTGTAAACGCAACCATTGAAGGTAAGATCTACCCAATAAGTTCCAATGCCGACATTTGAGATACTTTGTGTGGTTTCACCTGTACTCCAAAGATAAGCTTCGAAACCAGCACCTGCATTAAGAATTGTTTTGGTACCGTTACAAATCTCTAAATCTGCTAAATCAGATTTTTTTGGAATTTTGACATTAATATTAATTTTTCCAATATTGGGACATTCTCCCGTTTTTTCAAACCGAATATAAAAAGCACCTATGGTATTAACAGATACAGAACTTGTTATAGCAGCGGCATCATTTTGAGCATCAATTAAACTTGAATGATAAGTTACGGTAACAGCAGGATCTGTTGTAAAATCGCCAATAAATGGTGAAAGATCAACTTGTTTCACACCATCTAAATCATCATCACAAACGGAATGTGTGATATCAGTAGTTAACAAATTTAATTTATCTCCAATTAAAAAATTTAAAGGTTTTACTACAGGAGCACAACCATCAGGCGAATCAACACGAATGTAAATCGTTGTATTTACTGAATAGGTCCAATTATTTGGAAGCGTATTGGTGTTTCCTGCATTTGCATCCACTAAAGTTGGATAATATCTCACCGCAAAATAAGTAGCGTTTGTTAAAACCAGAGGCGTAATATTCGAAAGATTTACATTAACGAAACCATCTAAATTATCATCACAATTGGTTTGCGTAAAATCAATAACAGAAGCTAAAGGAAATAAATTTAAGGTAATTTGAGCAATGCTTTTACAGCCTTGCGGAGATTTTACTAACACATAAACAATGGTTCCCGCACTTGCTGTATAAATATTTGGTGTAACAATAGCATTGGCTACATTATCATTTTGTGCGTCTGCAAATGTTGGATAGTAGGTTAATGTTACATTGGTTTGTGTGGTAACATTTGCAGAAGTGAGATCAAAAGTTCCTTGTCCATTAATATTACAAGCATTAAGTGTAGCGTTATTTACAGGAATTTGCAGAATGTTAATGGTTACTGTTACCGTTTCACATTCTGGAAAGTCAGGATGGTTTCCACAAAAATTGTAAGTGAAAGTATCAGTTCCTGCAACATTAGGTGTTGTTGGAGTATAAGTAATGACTCCTGTTGTTGAATCTATGGTTGCAGTTCCTAATGTTGGCGCTGAAGTTATATTAACAGAAGATGGAACAATTGCTTGTGGAATTGAAGGATTAGATAAAACTGGAGTTATGGTTTGATTTGTACAAATAGAATAACTTGAACTTGAACTTACGAGACATTTTGTAACCTTATATTGCTCTGTAATTAGTGGAGCACAGCTTCCCATGGTTACAGAAGCAGTGTAATTTCCAGGCTCTGTAGGATTTATAGAAGAACCGGTTTGTCCGGGAATCAAAATTCCGTTGTTATACCATTGATAACTGTCATAAATAATTGGATCTACGGTTAAAGTCATTCCCGGAAAACAGTTTGTTCCTGTTTTAATAATGATTGGCTGTGTAGGAAATCCGGCAAAAAAGCCTCCATATCCCGCGACATCACTTCCTGCTGTAATTCCAGCAGTAATTGCTTTTGTAGAATTTACAGTGATATTTCCTGAAACATTTGGGATGCCGTAAGTAACCCAATTTGCAGTTCCTGCCATAGGAAATGGGCCAGTTGAAGAAGGTGGAGCTACCCCATTTACCGTAACTACAGCTCCTGTTTCTGTTACTAAATTTAATTTTGTGGGAATATTTAAAATTCCGTTGGGATTATTGGAAGATACTAGATAATTTTCATCAATTAAACCTAATTCGTTGATTTGTTTAGGAAGATAACAGTTAAGCGCAGGTATAAAATTAAAACCTCCGGTAGCAACACCGCCACTTGGTTCACCAGCTAACGTTTGATAAACATAAGCATTTTTGGTTGTTCTTATCCGTAAATTATAATGATTAGAACCCTGGAGTCGGTATTTGGTGTCTGGAATGACAAAATATTGACCTTCATTTAGGGTGGCTAATGGTGGTATTTCATCATTTACAAAAATTTGAGTGTTATTTTCGGTGGCAATTACAATTGCTCCTTCCATATTAATTCCTATCGTACCATTTCCTTTTACAAGGGCGAATTCATTTCCTAATTGATTTACGGGAACTGATTGATCCATTTCAATATCTGAACTGTTTGGGAAATTTCCAGCGTATTGCCCATTAAAATTACCATTGGTAACATTGATAGGTTTGTTTGAAACAATTTTTGCCCCTATAAAACCATCTGTATTATTGGCTCCAGATCCTTCAATAATGTAAGATTGTCCTTTATTTAAAGTAAAAGTAATGGTAGGGTTGGTAGTTCCGGTAGTTCCGTTAGAAAATTGAACGGTAGGTTTGTAATTTGAAACAGTAACGGTTGTATTATCTTCAGTAGCTAAAATTCCCGTCGTAAAATTTAAAATATTATTACTGACCGTTATCGGAGTCATGGCAGCATAAAATTTAGTTCCTGTTGATGGGATGCCTTTTGAAGTAATAATTTCAGCATGTTGAAAAACTGAAAATCTTAAATTGGCATAAAAAGGAAATTCAGCTTTTAAATAAATTCCTTTTGTGGTAGGAGTAAACAAATCACTTTGTAAAGTTGTGATAATATAAGAACGCAGAATGTCAAATTTTTGAGGATTTCCCTTGCTTATAGTAACTGTTCCAATTAAATTGTTGTTGTTGTAAATACTTACCGGAAATGGAGTAGTTCGGTTGGTCGATAGATAGACTTTTTGAAAAGGATTCGGATTTGTTGATCGATCTACCATGGGTGCAAACCAATGTTCCCTATCTAATTGTGCAAAAACATTTGAGAAGGAAAAAAATATAAAAAGAAAGAGTAATTTTATTTTCATTAAAACAGGATGTACTACAAATTTAATAATAATATTAAACTATAGATGCATTTTTGAAATAATGGTTGCACAGAAAAAGGTTTTTTATAAAACAAAAAAGCACGGTTTCAAAAACCGTGCTTTCTTCTTCAATTTATAGTATTATTCTCTGTTTTTTACAAGAATCCAACCAGTATATTTAACTTTTGTTTCTTCTGCATTGTTTTCTGTCCAGTTAATTTGATACCAATAGGTTCCGGTATAAACTTTTTTATCATTAAATCTTCCATCCCAGCGATAATTGTTCTTCTTGTCACCAAGACTAACTTGATTGCCGTAACGGTCGTAGATTGAGAATTTCAAATCTTTTTTATAAGCTAATGCACTATAATCGATGTAATCGTTAATTCCGTCATTATTAGCGGTAATCGCATTTACAAGATTAGGGACGGTAACATCAATAGTTATAGGATCACAATCATAAGTATCAATAACATAGAAGGTGTTTTCTCCTCTTTGTAAATTTGGAAAAACATTTGATTCCTGCCAGTTAATTCCATCTAATGAATACTGATAAGGTGGAGTTCCTCCCGTAACATTGACTGTAACCGTATTATTATTAATATCAACATCAGTAATAATTGGTGATGGAGATTTAATAACTTTTACTTTCTGTAATGTAGGGCAGCCTTCTGTTGTTAAGATAACCGAATATTCTCCAACAGACACATTAGAAATACTTTGCGTTGTTGCTCCAGTGCTCCAAAGATAGGATTCAAAACCAGGACCTGCATCCAATGTTGTTTTATCTTCAATACAGATCACTTTATCTTTAAGAACTAATGAGTAAACAGGCTCAATAACATCCAAAGTAATTTTAGCTATAGAATAACACATATCAGGACTAATAACTCTTACATAAACATCCGTGCTTGTAGAAATGTAGGTGTTATAGTTAACGATAGCATTAGTTCCATTTTGAGCGTCTGTTAAAGAAGGATAGTATATTTTTGTAATACCTGCATCATTGCTCACATTCGCTGTCTCTAAATCAAATGAAGCAGTAGTAGGATTCAACTCAATAAAACATGAAGCTATCGTAGCGTCAGTAACAGTCGGTACAGGATAAAATTCCAAATTAATTTTTGCATAATCTGTACATCCTTCAGGAGTGGTTACTTTAACATAAGCAAAACCATTGGCTGAGGTGTAAAGTGTTGGATTTACGATTTCGTTAGTTCCATTCTGGGCATCAAGCAAAGAATGATAATATTTTTTAGTAAACGGAGGCGTAAAAGCAGTAACATCTGCAGTGGTTAAATCGTATAAAGCTACACCGTTATAAGGGCAAGAAGTTAATGTGTCCTCATAAGTCTCTAGAAGAACATTGTTAACATTTACCGTAACAATCTCGCTGTCAAAAAACGTTGGAACGGTACTGTTGAATGAATATACAAAGGTATCCAACCCAATATAACCAGGATTTGGCGTATAACTTATAACACCAGTGGTAGGATCTACAGCTGCAGTTCCATTGGTTGGAGGAGTCGTTATTGTGATGGTAGCCAAATCAATGGTTTGCTGCGATGCGGAAAACTGTGGTGTAAATGTTTTAGAATTACAAACATTTACGTTTACTGTAGTAAGAACAGGACAAGAAAAAACTTCGTAAGGAGGCGTTGTTACAGGAGCACAACCACTAATACTTACTGTACATGTATAAACCCCAGGTTGAGTTGGAGTGTAAGATGGTGTATTGGCTCCTGTAATAGCAACACCATTAAAGAACCACTGGTAAGTTTCAAAATAATCATCCACGGAAATAACCATTCCTGGAATACATTCTTGATTGTTTCGGGTAATAAGAGGTAAAGAGGAAAAACCTGCAAAATATCCTCCATATCCCGCTGTTGAATAACCTCCATTTACTCCTGCTGTAACAGCTTTTGTTGAGGTAACAGATAAATTTCCTGTTACCCCTGGAACTTCATAAGTAACCCAGTTTGTAGAACCAGCTAATGAAAACGGACCCAATAAGGTTAAAGGAGTAACACCATTCAAAGCCTGAACAGTAGCTCCAGCTTCTGTAACAATGTTCAATTTCATGGTATTGGTATAGGTACTGTTAGGCATCAAATGAACGTTACCAATTTCATCAATTTTTCTTGGAAGATAACAGTTCAAAGGTGGAATGTAGTTAAAACCACCGGTATTGGTTCCACTAGAATTATCACCAGTTCCTAGAAGTTGATATAAGTAAGCATTTTTGGATGTGGCAATGAACATATTATAATGTGTTCCTGCTGCATTAATGTAGTTATTGCTTAAAATTCTGTAAAATTCTCCTTCATTAATAGTTGCAATTGCTGTTGGGCTACCGTTTAGGAAAATTTGAGTATTGTTTTCAGTTGCTACAATAATTCCACCTTCCATATTAGCGGTGTCTCCAAGATAAGTCAAACTTCTGATCATCGCAAAAGTACTGCCTAATTTGTCAACAGGCACGGATTGGTCCAAAATAAGATCGGATCCCGAAGTTGTATTAGTAGTTCCAAACATACCATTAGCATTACCATTAGTAACGGTAATAGGTTTGGTTGATTCTATTTTTGCTCCAATAAAACCGGTTCTATTGGCAACAATATTAGCTTCTCCGGCAAAGAGAACAGATTCTCCTTTCTGAAGCGTAAATGTATAAGAAGTAGGGGTATTGGATGTAGGACCGTTTACAAATCTGATATTGGCATCATAACTGGATACGGTTACGGAAGTATTATCTTCTGTTGCCAAAATACCTGTGGTGAAATTCATTGCAGAAGAAGTTCCTGTAATTGGTGCAGGTGCAGCATAAAAAACGTTACCTGTTCCAGCTTTACCTTTTGAAGTAAGAATTTCTCCGTGCGCAGATTGGTACATTCTTAGGGAGAGAAAGTATGGTTTTGTTCCCTTTGTATAGATACCTCTTGTTTTTACCGTTAAAGCATCTGCATCAGCATTAGCAAAAAGATATTGATTTGCCTGCGCAGTAGTCATGATATAGGTTGCAGGATTTCCTTTACTAATGGTTACCGTATTAATAATGGTGTTGTTGTTATAAATATCAACTGTAAAAGGAGTTACGGAATCTGTTGAAAAGTATAAACCATGGGTGTAACCAGTAGTGCTGGCAAAATAAGGAGCGATCCAATGTTCCATATCCTTTTGAGCGTGTAGTTGCCCAATTGATAAAAAGAACATTACAAGGAAAAGTAAATATTTTTTCATATAAAATAAATTGAAGATTTTACAAATTTAATAGATTTTTTTGAAATTTATTACATATAATTTACCATAATGATAAATCATCTGTTTTTTACCAGTATCCAACCCGTATAAATAACATTTTCTTTTGTATCAGGTTCCGTCCACTGAATTTTATACCAATAGGAATCTGTATTTAGTGGAAGTCCTCTTAATTTTCCATCCCAAACATAATTTCCGGCTTTTGACTTATGAATCAATGCGCCATATCGGTCATAAATTTCAATAGATACATTTTCTTTCAATGATAATTCAGAATAATCTAAAACATCATTAATACCGTCATCATTTGGGGTAATAGCATTTAAAAGACCTAAAATGGTAAAATCTTTTTTCACCGGTTCACATCGGTCAGCGGAAATTACATAAACGGTATGAAAACCTTTTCTTAGTCCTGTAAAGATGTTAGAATCCTGATAATTTACTCCATCCAATGAATATTGATAAGGTGGCGTTCCTCCTGTAACATTAACCGTAACATTTGATCCGTTAACATCAACGCTTGTAATTACAGCAGTTGGTGCAGCACTTACAACCACATGCTGTCTGTAAACACAGCCATTTGCTGAAGATAAATCCACATAATAATTTCCTACTCCTACTGTAATACTTGAAGTCGTTAAACCATTACTCCAAAGATAACTTGTAAAACCGGGTCCAGCGTCTAAAACAGTTTGTGTTCCTGGACAGATGGTTTTATCCATTAAAATTGAAGAAGATTGAGGGGATTTTAAGCTCACTGTTAATTGTGCTGTACTTGGACAAAAGTTTGGACTTGTAAATCTAACAAAGAAAACGCTTGTCCCACTAATATTTTGTGTTGCAGGAACACTATTAGCATTGTTTTGAGCATCAGCCAAATTGTTAAAAAATGTAAGCGAAACTGTTGGATCTGCGGTGAACAAATTTTTAAAAGTAGTAAGATTAACACTTTCACTACCGCTTAAATCGATATCGCAAATATCGGCAACTGCAGCCTGAGTTATTAATGGAACTTTATTTCCAATGGTAAAAGTAAGCTGCGAATATACTGGTGGACAAACTCCATTTAAGGTTTGTACCCTAACATAAATAGTTGTTGTAGTAGTGAAACTATAATTTAAAGGCAATGCATTTACATTTGCTATTGCATCTGCGTTGGATAAAAAGTAGCTTATATTCATTCCAGCTAAAGGACTTACGATAGCTTGCGTAACATTGTAGAAATTAAGATTTACAGTTCCATCAAAATTGTCATCACAAAGTGCTGTATTGAAGTTTTGAGGATTTATTGTGGCTTGAGTTATTCCTGTAACGGAAACATTTTGTCTGTAAACGCATCCATTTGGAGAGGTTAAATCCACGAAATAATTTCCAGGACCAACCGTAATAGTTGGGGTTGTTGCTCCATTGCTCCACAAATAAGCAGTGAATCCAGAACCAGCATTCAAAGTTGTGGTGGTGTTAGCACAAATAGTTTGGTTTACTAACGTACTGGAAGTCGTTGGTTGAATTAAATTAATGGTGAGTTTTGCTATATTAGGACATCCATTTGCTACTTGAAAGCGAATGTAAAAAACACCTCCTGCCGCAGTAATGTTTTGAGAAGCATTGATTGGACTAACTTCGTTTTGAGCATTGTTAAGTGTGCTATAGAAACTTAGCGTAACTAATGGATTCGCAGTAAAAAGATTTTTGTAATCATTAAGATTTACATTTTCAGTATTATCTAAATTATTATCACAAATGCTGGTTGTTGCATCTAATGTGGTTAAAGTTACTTTATCACCAATCGCAAAACTGATCTGTCCAAAAACTGGAGGACAACCGCCAGTTGTAGGATCAACACGAACATAAACTACCGTATTTGCATTATAAGTCCAGTTATTAGGTAAATTGTTGTTATTACCTGCAGTTGCATCTGCTTGAACTAGATAATATCTTACATTAAAATTAGCTGAACTATTAACAATTTGCGGCGTAACTGTAGAAAAATCTACAGGAATAATTCCATCAAAATTTACATCACAAATGGTTCCGTTATAATTTGCGGTGTTGATATTGGGTGAAGGATTTACTGTAAGGTTTATTTGAGCAACTTTTGTACACCCAAAAGCGGAAGAAACATTTACATAAACAGTTCCTGATGGAGAAGAATAGGCAGTTGGTGCAGAAATTTGATTTGTTAATGAAGCGTTAGAATAATAAGTTGAGGTTGTTCCTGTATCTGGGGAAACACTTACTGAGGTTAAATCAAAAAGTCCGTTTCCGTTACTCCCCGCACAACCAGCTAAAGCAGCGTTATTGGTTTGCAGGACATCAATATTAACAATTACTTTAAAATATTCGAAAGTAGCAGGATTTCCTGTTCCTTCAATATAATATACAAATTGATCTGTAGTATCCGCTGTTAAACCCGTATTAGGAGTATAGGTAATTTGTCCGGTAGTCGTATTTACAGACGTGGTTCCATTGGTTGGTGCGCCTACAACATTGGTTGCTGCTGGATTAATGGGTTGTGTTGAATTTGTAAAAGCGGGACTTATTATTAAATTTTTACAACTTCCAATAGTATGGGTAGAAGTAGTAATAGGTGGACAAAGGGTGTAGTTATAAGGCAGCGTAAGTTTAGATTCACAGTTGTTTTTTGTAATTAAAACAGTGTAATTTCCCGCACCGTAAAGTTCTGGATTAATAAAATAAGTATTGGCACCAGGAATAGCTACATCATTATAATACCATTGATAAGAATCATACGAATTATCTACTTGGAGTCTTATTCCGGTATAGCAATCACCGGTTTTTGTTATGGATGGAACAGAGGAAAAACCTGCAAAATAACCCCCGTATCCTACAGCTCCACTTCCTGCAGCAATTCCTGCAGTTACAGATTTTGTAGAATTTACCGTAACAGTACCGGTAACATTGGGAACGGAATAACTTACCCAATTGGGATTTCCTGACACAGGAAATGGTCCGGTAGAAGCCGCTAAAGCAGTTCCGTTTAAAGTTACTGCGGCTCCGGTTTGGGTAATAATGTTAAGTTTTGTATCGTAGGTGGTAAATCCTATGCTGTTGATAAATCCAACTTCATCTACTTTATTGGGTAGAAAGCAACTTAATGGTGGGATATAGTTGAAACCTCCAGCAGGATAAACATTTCCACTGGCTGTTCCCGTAAGAAGCTGATAAACATAAATATTTTTATCGGCGTTTATTCCTACATTATAATGCCCGCTTCCTTGGTTAATATAGCTTGTGCCTGGAATTATTGTAAAATCACCTTCATTTAATGGTAAGCCAAAAGGGGAGCCATTTACATTCAGTTGTGTTGCGTTTTCTGTAGCAATTACTAAAACAGCTTCCATCCCTGAACTTACAGGACCATTTCCTTTTACAACGACAAAATCTTTTCCTAATCGATCTGTTGGAACCGACTGATCCATTAAAACATCATTATTGGATGAATTAAATACCGTATAAATACCGTTAAAGTTTCCGTTGGTAACAGAAATAGGTTTAGTGGCAACAATTTTTGCACCTACAAGTCCTTCTAAATTACTTGGTGTGGCCGTACTTACCACATCCATCATATAAGATTGTCCCTTGTTGAGGGTAAATGTTCTTGTTGGGGAAGAAATACCGTCCGAAAATATGACACCTGGATCGTAATTAGATAAAGTAACTACCGTATTGTCTTCCGTAGCAATAACACTAATCGCAGAAGAAACATAACTTGCTGCTGCTGTGTTTGGTGCCATACCCGCATAAAAGGTGGTTCCTAAACCGGCTAATCCTTTGGAGGTGATAATTTCTGCGTGATTCGTAATAGCAAAACGATAATTTGCAAAAAATTTCTTGGATGCCTTTAAGTTTAAACCTTTTGTGGAAGAGGTAAATAAATCAGCTTGTGGCAAACCCATCATGAGATTGGAAGGGATGCTTATTTGTGCAGGATTACCCTTGCTGATGGTGGTTGTTGTAAAAACAGAATTGTTACTATAAATGGTAACTTGAAATGGGGTAGTCTCATTTGTTGATAAATACAAATACCCTTCATATCCTCCAATGCCGGCTCTTGCAGGAATTGGCGCAAACCAATGATCGGTGTCCAGTTGCGCAAATCCAAAAAGGCCATAAAAGAAAAGAAGTAGAGAAAATATTTTTTTCATTATTTTTTTAGTTCGAAAGGAAACAAATTTAATCATAAATTATGAATTAAGCATAAAAAAACTCCGAGAGTATTTCTCGGAGTTTCAATATTTTAAGGATAAAAAATATTAGGTAAGGCTTACTCTTACGTATCCTAATACTTTTAAATCAGCATTTACAGATTTAACATAATCCGCAACTGATACGTTTGCATCTTTAATAAATGCTTGGTGTACCAAAGTGTTGTCTTTGTAAAATCTCTGCATTTTTCCTTTAAGGATGTTTTCGATAATATTTTCAGGTTTTCCTTCTTTTAATAAAAGTTCTTTTTCAATTTCCAACTCTTTATTGATGGTATCCTGAGAAACTTTAGTTTCATCAAGTGCAATTGGGTTCATTGCTGCAACCTGCATAGATACTGCTTTTGCAGCTTCTTCAGCTCCCGAAACGTTTTCAGAAAGTGAAGTTATAGCAGCAATTTTATTTCCAGCGTGGATATAAGCTCCTAAAAATGGACCTTCAATAGTTTCGAAAGAACCAACTTCAATTTTCTCACCAATTACTCCAGTTTGTTCTGTAAGTTTTTCAGCAACGGTAATTCCTGCATATTCTGAAGCTAAAAATTCTTCTTTAGTTTTTCCTAAAGCCAATTCTGCTAAATCGTGAGCCATTTTTACGAAATCTTCATTTTTTGCAACGAAGTCTGTTTCACAATTCAAAGCAATGATTACTCCTTTCGTGTTATCGCTATTTACTTTTGCAATTACAGCTCCTTCTGTAGATTCTCTGTCAGCTCTGTTTGCCGCAACTTTTTGTCCTTTTTTTCTAAGGATTTCAATCGCTTTATCAAAATCTCCTTCAGCTTCTGTAAGGGCTTTTTTGCAGTCCATCATTCCTGCACCTGTCGTGTTTCTTAGTTTAGCTACATCAGCAGCAACTGGTGTGTACATATTGTTATTTTTTATAAATTTAAAGTTCTGTTGGGCTCTTTTTTTGAGCGTTGCAAAGATAAGAAAATTACTATAAACTAAAAACAGGATTTTTACGTTATCAAGAGGTAGTTTTATTCCAAATTTTATTTAAAAAAAATGATTGTAAAAAAAATATTTTCAATTCTATTTTTAGGAGTTTTCCTAATTTGCTGTGCGCAAAAAAATAAAAAAACTGCACCAGAAGCAATTACCGCAGAAACCGCAGAAATGAGCAACGACCCACAAGTAATTGCGAAATTTGTAAAAGCCAATCCGGATCATCCGAAAACACCGGCTTTGAAATCTAAACTGCTCCAAATGATCTTGCCGAAAGAAGATATCGAAGCAAAACCAAAAGTGGAGCCTTTAAACAAAAACAAACTGGCTAAAGACATTAAAAGAGATGTGAAAGATGGCGTAAATGATAAAAATAAACAGGCTGCAAGAGTTCTTAATCACTTATTCAGCAATGATCCTAACAAAAGCGAAGCTTATATTCAAATTGTTAATAAATCGAAATGCAATTTGGTAGTAAAATTCACGGGGAAGCAATTTTATAATTTAGATGTTAAAGCTAAAAGCAAAAATTTTATTTTAATTGATAAAGGTAATTACAAAATGACCACTAAAGTTTGCGATTCCCAATACGATTCCTCCAAAATTATCAATAAGGATATTACGATAACTTTGAATGCAAAATAAAAGTTGAAATTCTAAAAAAGCAAAATCCGTTAGAGATCTTTGTTTTTTATTTTTAAATTTTTTCATCACTTAAAATTTTGCAGAATAATGAGAAGAAAAAACAGAAAAAAGGCCGCCTTCGATATTTTGAGGCAGCCTTTTTTTATTTTATGATGACTTTATTTATCCTTTAAATTGACCCATTGCAATAAACTTATCTTGTCTCTGCTGTTCCAGCTCTTTTCCTGAAAAACTGGCAAAAGCTTTAATATTTTGAAGAATAGATTGTTTTAAATTCTGGTAAGCTACTTGTGGATCATAATGCGCTCCACCAAGTGGTTCTTCTACAATTCCGTCAATAAATTTATGTTCCAAAGCATCTTTTGGGGTTAATTTTAAAGCATTTGCAGCATCTTCTTTATGATTCCAATTTCTCCAAAGAATGGAAGAGCAACTTTCCGGAGCAATTACCGTGTACCAAGTGTTTTCCAACATGTAAACCTTATTTCCGACACCAATTCCCAAAGCACCACCACTGGCTCCTTCACCAATAATATAGCAAAATATAGGTGTCTTCATCATGGTCATTTCAAAAATATTTCTTGCAATAGCTTCTCCTTGTCCACGTTCTTCAGCTTCCAAACCAGGATAAGCTCCGGGTGTATCAATTAAAGTTACAACCGGAATTCTGAATTTTTCTGCCAGTTTCATCAGACGAAGTGCCTTTCTATAACCTTCAGGATTACTCATCCCGAAACGTCTTTTTTGGCGTTCTTTTGTGGTTCTTCCTTTCTGAGTTCCAATCAGCATTACTTTTTGACCATCAATGGTTGCTAAACCACCAATCATTGCTGGATCATCTGCGAAATTTCGGTCTCCGTGAAGCTCCAGGAAGCTGTCTTTATCTACAATTCCTTTAATGAAATCTAAAGTATAAGGACGATCCGGATGACGGGAAAGTTGAACTCTTTGCCAAGGTGTCAAGCTTCCATAAATTTCTTTCTTTTTTTCAATAATTTTATCTTCAATTTGGGCGCAAGCATTTTTAACATCAACACCGGCGTCTTCACCAACTAAAGAACAGGTGTTGTACTGTTCCATCAGTTCCTGAATTGGTTTTTCAAATTCTAAATATTCCATCTGATTTTTCAAAGAATTAATCTAACAAATTTAGTAAAATATATGTGAATTTAGGAAAAGTTATTCACTGCATTTTTTATTCTAGAGATACTTTCCTCTTTTCCAAGGATTTCCAAAATATCCGGAACATCAGGACCTTTTAGTTCTCCTACCAATGCTAAACGAAGTGGCATCATTACTTTTCCCATTCCCAAACCTTTTTCTTCCGCAAAATCGTGAATCAAATTTTTTAAATTTTCTGCATTGAAATCTGAATTTTCAAGTTGGGTAGAGAAATCACTTAAAATTACTGAAGTTTCTTCTGTCCAGGCTTTTTTTGAAGCCTTTTCATCATAGGTTTTCGGTTTTTCAAAGAAAAATTTTCCGTTTTCAAAAATGTCTTTTGCAAAAGTGGCTCTTTCTTTCATCAATGAAACGATTTTTAAAAGTTTCTCCTCTGAAAGGGAGCTGTTTTTCACTTCATCGATATTTTTTAGCATTTCCAAAACATCATTATCAGATTTCATTTGAAGATATTGATGATTAAACCATTCTGCTTTTTCTTTGCTGAATCTTGCACCGGCTTTATGAACCTTGTGTAAATCGAATTCTTTGGTCATTTCTTCTAAACTCAAAATTTCGCGGTCGTTTGCAGGGCTCCATCCTAATAAAGCGACCATATTCATAAAAGCTTCTGGTAGATATCCGTTTTCACGATAACCTTGCGAAATATTTCCGGTTTCAGGATCCTTGAAATTGAGTGGAAAAACGGGAAATCCGAATTTATCACCGTCTCTTTTGCTGAGTTTTCCTTTTCCTTCGGGTTTTAAAATTAGGGAAAGATGGGCAAATTCAGGAGCTTCCCAATTCATGGCTTCATATAATAAAACGTGTAAACCCATGGAAGGAAGCCATTCTTCACCACGAATAACGTGGGAAATTTCCATTTCGTGATCATCGATAATATTGGCGAAATGATAAGTGGGCATTCCGTCATTTTTTACCAAAACTTTGTCGTCTAAAGTATTCGTATTTACAGAGAATTTTCCTCTGATGATATCTTCCAAATTCAAAACTCGGTCAAAAGGCATTTTGAAACGCACAACATAAGGAGTTTTTTCATCCAAAAGTTTTTGAACTTCTTCTTTGGATAACGATTCTGAATTTTTTAAAAGGTTTCTTGTTTGATAATTGTAGGAAAAAACTTCTCCTTTTTCTTCAAATTCTTTTCTTACTTCATCCAGTTCTTCAGGAGTGTCGAATGCAATGTAAGCGTAATCTGTTTTTAAAATTTGTTCCGTGTATTTGTCATAAATATCACGTCTTTCACTTTGTCTATAAGGAGCAAATTTACCACCATGTTTCGGACTTTCATCGGGAACAATTCCGCACCATTCTAAGGCTTCCATAATGTAATCTTCCGCACCTTCTACATATCTTGCAGTATCGGTGTCTTCAATCCTTAAAACAAAATCGCCACCTTGGTTTTTTGCAAAAAGATAATCATACAAAGCGGTTCTTACACCTCCTAAATGTAAAGGTCCTGTTGGACTTGGCGCGAAACGCACTCTTACTTTATTCATGGTAAAAAATTAAGGTGCAAATTTACGGAAAAATTGAGTTTTTACAGAATTTGTTATATTTTATTTAGTTTTGCAAGAAATATCTAGAAAATGCTGGAAATTGGAGACCGACCTTGGGGAAAATACTTTGTGCTGGAAGATGAAATCAATTACAAATTAAAGCGTATTGAAGTAAATCCCGGACAAAGACTTTCTTATCAGTTTCATCATCATCGACAAGAGTTTTGGACCATTGTCGAAGGTGAAGCTGTTCTTGTTTTGGATGGTGTTGAAAATTTTCTGAAGTACGGAGAAAGTATTTTTATACCACAAGGTACAAAGCATAGAATTGAGAACAGAACATCCAAATTAGTGGTTTTCATAGAAGTGCAAACAGGAACCTATTTCGGCGAAGATGATATTATTAGAATTGAAGATGATTATCAACGTAAAGATAATGAATAAGATTTTTTCTTTTTGAAAAATGGCAAAAATTCTAAAAGAAAATAAAATTACCTATTATTTGAGTTCTTATTTAAGAACCGTTTTACCATCAAGGAATTTCAAAGAGAAAATTTCAATTTTACAAAAAAATCTTTCTGAACATCAGCTAAAGATGGCAAAAGATAGGGTAGATTATTACTGCAAATTAAATAATGCTTCATCTAAACTATCAGGGAAAACTTTTGTAAAGGATTTGCAAACGCCCAAAAATCCGAAAACTTATTATTTCGACGCTTATAAATATGCCCGCTATTTTGATGAAAATCTAAAAATCGATTTTCTTTTCGGTGATGTAGTTCACGTACCTGAAACACCAAGCTTAGTGAAAAGCCGTCCTATTAATGGGAATAATGAAAACAGTGTTCTTTTAAAGCTGAATTATGCACGGCATTTTCGTTGGATAAAGAACGATAAACCTTTTTCTGAAAAAAAGAATGTACTGATTGGAAGAGCTGCCGTTTATCAACAAAACAGATTACTTTTTTTTGAAAAATATTTCAATCATCCACTTTGCGATTTGGGACAGGTAAATAAAGTTGGTGGAAATCCTGAAAAATGGCTTAAACCAAAAATTTCTATCGAAAAGCAGCTGGAAAACAAGTTTATTTTGAGTTTGGAAGGAAATGATGTTGCCACTAATTTAAAGTGGATTATGTCCTCTAACTCTATAGCTGTAATGCCCAAGCCAAAATTCGAAACTTGGTTTATGGAAGGGAAATTAGAAGGCGGAAAACATTATATCGAAATTGCTGATGATTTTTCTGATTTGGAAGAACAATTGAATTTATACATTCAAAATCCAGAAAAAGCAGAGGGAATTGTGAAAAATGCCAATCATTTGTGTTCACAATTTATGAATCAGAATTTGGAAGATTATTGTAATTTGAAAGTTTTGGAGAAATTACTTTTTTGAATAAACTACCCATCAATTTTATTTACAGCAAAAACATTGTAATACGTTTTTGAATTTCCACTACCAATGGACTCATAAATATTTTCATTTTCCAAAAAATTGGTAGTAATCTGAAAATTGAAATTTTCGCCCAAAAGCCCTTCGATATATTGAT
>JAEZWE010000118.1 GCA_023420435.1 Bacteroidota bacterium | reverse complement strand
GCTTTTATTTGCACCTCTTCAGGAAGTGAAGAGCTGAATCCGTTGACATAAATTTCTATGGTTTTCCAACCTTCAGGTTCAACAAAAAGTTGATGCCGGTTTCTTTCAGCAAAACGATTAATTTTATCTTCAATACTTGGACAATATCTTGGACCTAAGCTTTGGATTGTTCCGTTGAACATAGGACTTCTGTCAAATCCTTCCCTTAAAATATCATGAACAGTTTCATTGGTATAAACTATATGACAGCTTCTTTGTTCAGTAAGTTTTGGAGTATCCAAATAGGAAAATTTTTGTGGATTTTCGTCTCCTTTCTGTTCTTCCATTTTGGAATAATCTAAACTCCTTCCATCTACTCTTGGCGGAGTTCCGGTTTTCATTCTTCCGGCATCAAAACCTAAATCAACAAGTTGCTCTGTTATTCCAAATGCACGAGGTTCTCCCATTCTTCCACCTCCAAGTTGTTTATCTCCAACATGTATTAAGCCATTTAAAAATGTGCCATTTGTTAAAACTACAGATTTTCCTTTAATTTTGATACCCAAAGAAGAAATTACACCAGTAACTTTATTATTTTCAATGATTAAACTTTTTACCATATCTTGAAAAAAATCAATATTTTTGGTATTTTCCAAGGCTAATCTCCACTCCTCTGCGAAAAGCATTCTATCATTTTGTGTTCTTGGAGACCACATTGCCGGCCCTTTAGAAAGATTAAGCATTTTGAATTGTATTGCAGATTTGTCTGCAATAATTCCAGAATATCCACCCATTGCATCAATTTCGCGAACAATTTGTCCTTTTGCAATTCCGCCCATAGCAGGATTACAACTCATTTGTCCAATGGTTTGCATATTCATGGTGATGAGCAAAGTTTTGGAGCCCAGGTTAGCTGCTGCTGCTGCTGCTTCACATCCAGCATGTCCTGCTCCAACAACGATTACATCATATATTTCGTTTATCATTTAATTCAAAAAAAGAAAAGTTTTACAAAAAAGTTTCACGTGAAACATTGATTTTTTTTTCTAAAGTAATTAGAATATATTAAGATAGAAATCTTCTTTATTACGCATTTCTTTTTGCTCTGCTTCAGTTTTATCCTTATAGCCGCAAAGATGCAAAATACCGTGTGCTAAAACTCTTTTAAATTCTTCTTCAAAATTTTTAAAGAGGGAAGATGCGTTATCTGAAATACGCGGCAAAGATACGAAAATATCACCTGATATGGTTTTACCTTTCACATAATCAAAAGTGATAATATCGGTGTAATAATCATGTTGTAAGAAATCTTTGTTTACTTGCAAAAGCTGATCATCATCACAAAAAATGTAATCAATTTTTCCGATTTTTTTTCCTTCTTTTATAATAATATTTTCCAGCCAGGAAGATATTTCTGGTTGTATTTCTAAAGTATCGATATGATCAAAATAAAAATTTATCATTTTTAAAACCAATGACCCAATATAACAGTGAAATGACCACCATTAAGATTATTAAACGCTTTATTGTAATTTATTTTTATTTGCCCAAAAGGGGATTTATATCCTGCTGCAATTCCGGCAGAGCCAAATTTGGTTTTAAACAAATCGGATACCTGAATATTATCAAAAGAGGTGGCTGCGGTTAAATTAGGGATAAGATAGAAATTTTTATACACTTTAAATTGTAAAGAATTTGAAATTTGTAAAATGTTTTTTGCCGTTTTTTCTCCTAGTTCGAAACCGGGTGTACTGATGAGATTTCCTAAGTTTTGAGCAAAAATTCCACCAACTCTATACTCATAAAATTTGGAAATATTATCTCCTAAAGTAAATCCACCATCCAATTTTACTATATTGGAAAACCAATTTGAAACAGGAATGGCAATTTTTATTTCTCCTTTTGCTTGAAATGATTTTGATTCTACATCGTCGTTTAAAAGATCTAAAACTTTTCCTTCAAGATTCATGTAAAGACCTTTTGTAGGGAAATCTTTGTCATCTTGCGTATCACTTTTTACAAAAACATAAGGATTGATATAGTTTTCAAATGTAGTTATTCCTGTAGAGTTTAAATATGAATCAAAATAATCAAAGCTTATACCACCTCCAATAGCGTATCGGTCTTTCCAAATAGATTGAAGATATACTTCGTTTCTAAACCATTTCCATTTTTCTGTAACATCTCCTTTATAATTCTTGAGATCAAAAGTCATCCCAGAAGCATAAGCTCCAAAACCTGGTAGATAACCATTATCTATGAAATAATTGAAATAATATCTGGTATTATCACCAATAACAAGATCTAATGAGATTGTAGAGTTTCTAAACAACAATCTTTTAATGGTCATATTGCTCAATAAACCGGTTTTAAAAACTTCATCATAATGAAGTCCAAATTTTAGAAAAAAGCGCGTATTATCTTCTGTAACGGTTAATTTCAAAGTATTTCCATCTTCATTTTGAACGATATCATAGTTGATCAACCTATAGTTGTTAGTTGCGTAAAGCTTATCAATCATTTTGTTGATACTACCATAAGTTTGCATTGAAGGAAGTTTCAGATTCATTTTTCCTTGTACATATGAATTGTTGAAAATAGAACTATTTGCAACTTCCAGGGAATTTATTTTATAAACATTGGAAAAAATATTTGAAATAGGGGATCTTAGAATATTAGTTTCAGATTTTGGTAATTGGGCTATTATTTGTTCATATTTCTTTGCTTCTACGTAGCCGGAATCGAGAATTTCTTTTTTTGCATCATAGCTTGTGGCCGATTTTCCTGTTAAATCAGGATGAATATTAATATCAACATAGTTATATTGAGCTTTCGTTTCTTTTTGTATACCAAAATCAATAACTTGATTCAGAATGGAAACGGCAGAATTTAACTGATCTCTGGAAGACAATCCTTGGCTGAGATCAACACCGATAACAATATCAATTCCTTTGTTTTTAAGGGGTTTTGCAGGATAATTTACCGTCATTGCTCCATCTATATATAAACTGTCACCAATTTTTACAGGATCGATTAACGAAGGAAATGCAGAGCTTGCCATAATGGAATTAATAAGGTCTCCCTTTTCAAAAATTTCCATTTTTCCACTCTCAAGATTCGTCCCAATACACATAAAAGGAATTGGTAGTTTTGAAAAATCATCAATACTGGATACATTTTTGAAAAGTTCTTTCAACATATAAATATTTTTTTGTCCCGTCGAAATTGATTTCGGAAGAACGTTCACTTTACCGTCTTTAATAGGAACTGAAAGTAGATATTTATCATTGGCTTTATTAAAAAAAGTGGTTTCTTGGCGTGTTTTTTCATTGGCAATAATAGTGTAGAAATA
>JAEZWE010000237.1 GCA_023420435.1 Bacteroidota bacterium | reverse complement strand
GGATAAAATCCGGAAATTTTTTGGCGTCTTTAATGAAAAAATCAGGTGTGTTGTTTCCAACCAAATCCCAATTTCCATCTTCGGTGTAAAATTTTAAAGCAAAACCTCTGGGATCTCTTGCGGTATCTGCACTTCCTTTTTCCCCACCAACGGTAGAAAAGCGCGCAAACATTTTGCAAGAATTTCCTATTTTTGCGAACAGTTTTGCTTTGGTGTATTGTGATATATCATGGGTTACCGTAAATTTTCCGTAGGCTCCGGTTCCTTTTGCATGTACAACCCTTTCCGGAATTCTTTCCCTAACAAAATGAGCTAGGTTTTCCTGTAAAATAAAATCTTGAAGTAATACTGGACCTCGTTCTCCAACAGTTTGCGAATCCTGATGTTCATAATAAGGTGCTCCAGAAGGTCGTCTAAGCTTTTCGTTATCCATATTTTGGGTTTTGTGAATTACAAATTTATGTTTTAGAATTTTAATTTTACAGGAAATGCTCATAAATATCATCATAAAGAACGTATCTTTGTAATAGATAACATGTATCATAATGAATATCCAACAACTTGAATATCTTATTGCTGTCGATAAATATAAACACTTTGGAAAAGCAGCTCAGTCTTGCTTTATCACACAACCTACGTTAAGTGCCATGATACAGAAGTTTGAGGATGAACTGGATGTGAAAATTTTTGACCGAACCACGCATCCTATCAGAACAACTGATGTTGGCGCTGAAATTATTATCCACGCCAAAAGCATCATTGAATCCATCAACGAACTGAGAAATAAAGCCAATTTATTGAACAATATTTTAGGAGGAAAAATAAATCTGGGAATTATTCCCACGGTTTCGACTTATATTTTACCCACCGAAATTTTCGATTTTTTACAAAAAAATCCAAAAATAGAGATGAATGTAAAAGAAATGTCCACCGATAACATCATCAAAGCATTAAAAGCGGGTGAATTAGATGCAGGAATTATTGCTACACCTTACGATGCAGCTTCAGAATTTTATCAGGATTTTTTATTTAATGAAGAATTGATGCTGTATTCAGCAGACAATCATGATCATAAAGATACCTATATCGTTCCGGACGAAATTGATGTGGAAAAAGTATGGCTGCTTGAAGAAGGGAATTGCTTGCGAACCCAATTCGAGCATATTTGTCATCTTAAAGAAAATACTTTAAAACCTAAAAATTTGGATTTTTTAGCTTCTAATATCAATACATTGGTGCAAATGGTTGATAAAGTTGGCGGTATCACCATTTTTCCGGAATTGGCAACCTATCAGCTTTCTGAAGATCAAAAAAATAAAGTTTTCCGTTTCCGAAAGCCTTATCCATTTAGGGAAATAAGTATTCTTTATTATAAGCCCACTTTCAAACAAAAAATTATAGATGAATTAATCAACACCATTAAAACTTCTGTTGAAAATAAACTTAATTTTTCTAATAATCCAAAAGATTTTATGAGTGTCGAGCCCCAATAATTTTTCATTATTTTAAATTTTGCAATTTTGAAAAATAGTGAGTAAATTTGCCCCCAATTTAAATTATCGAGGAAAAATTTGGGCTGATTGCAACCTCTTAAAAAAATGCTAAAACAGAATTTTCTATTTTAGTTTCTTTTGTAATCTCCTTGTTTTCTGATTAATTAATAAAAAACAAAAGAAATATGTCATATTTATTTACCTCCGAATCTGTTTCAGAAGGACATCCTGATAAAATTGCAGATCAAATTTCCGATGCATTAATTGATCATTTTTTGGCTTATGATAAAGCTTCAAAAGTGGCTTGTGAAACCTTGGTAACAACAGGACAAGTGGTATTAGCGGGAGAAGTAAAATCCGAAGCTTACCTTGATGTTCAAAGTATTGCAAGAGATGTTATCAACGGAATTGGTTATACTAAAGGAGAATATATGTTTAATGGAGATTCTTGTGGGGTAATTTCTGCAATTCACGAACAATCTCCGGATATTAATCAAGGTGTTGACCGAATTACTGAAGAAGCTGATTTTGAAACAAAAGCAAACGCACAAGGAGCAGGAGATCAAGGAATGATGTTTGGTTATGCTAGCAATGAAACAGAAAATTATATGCCTTTAGCTTTGGATTTGGCGCATTCCATTTTAAAAGAACTTTCAGTTCTGAGAAGAGAAAATTCAGCCATTCAATATTTACGTCCCGATGCAAAATCTCAGGTTACGATTGAATATTCAGACGATCATAAACCGGTTCGTATAGATTCTATCGTGGTTTCTACCCAACATGATGAATTTGCGAGTGATGAGGCCATGTTAGAGAAAATTAGAAAAGACATTAAAGAAATCCTTATTCCGAAAGTGAGAAGCGCTCAAAAACCGGAAATTAAAGAACTTTTTAATGATCAAATTAAATTCCACATCAATCCTACTGGAAAGTTTGTGATAGGTGGTCCACATGGTGATACCGGACTTACAGGAAGAAAAATTATTGTAGATACTTATGGTGGAAAAGGAGCTCATGGTGGAGGCGCTTTTTCCGGAAAAGATCCTTCAAAAGTGGACAGAAGTGCTGCTTATGCAACCAGACATATCGCAAAAAATTTAGTTGCTGCAGGTGTTGCAGATGAAGTTTTGGTTCAAGTTTCTTACGCAATTGGTGTGGCAGAACCTTGCGGACTTTTCATCAATACTTACGGAACTTCCAAGGTGGGAATTTCTGATGGTGAATTAGCCAAAAGAGTTCAAAAATTGTTTGATTTAAGACCTTATGCAATCGAACAAAATTTAAAACTTAGAAATCCTATTTACCAGGAAACCGCAGCTTACGGACACATGGGAAGAGAACATTTTGTAGGCAGCAAAACTTTCAATAAGGGAAAAAATAACGAGTTAACGATAGATAATATCGAGTTTTTTACCTGGGAAAAATTGGATAGAGTGATTGAAATACAGAAAGAATTTGGTCTATAAAATCCGTAAAAAAAATAATTCAACTGCTTTGTCTTAAAGATAAAGCAGTTTTTTTAACTTTAGTCATTAATTTTAATCTTAAATAATGAAAATAAGAAAACTGGTATTGGTTTTATTTCTGATTTTTATCGGAAATTTTGTAAAAGCACAACTTACTATGCACAAAATGGTTCATGCAGGTTATGTTTATCAAAATCAAAGTTTTGGAGAAATAGGAGGAAGATTGCTTTTTTTGGAAAATGATGACATGATTTATCGCTTGGGAGGATCTGCTATGATGGGAGTTACAAACGGAAAATTTGCTATTTTGCCTAAAGTACAAGGTGATATTTTGTTAAATTTTGAAAGAAATGTAGATATCTATCATTCCTATTATTTTCTTGGAGGCGCAGAACTTACCACCAAATATATTGCACCGAAAATTGGCGTAACATTGTTTGGATTAATAGATTTAACGGGAGGTTATGCATTTCCAATTGATAAAAATGGCATCAATGGGAAAAAGTTAGAAGGCGTGAATGTCAATTTCACCATTAACATTCCTACCGTCATGATTTCTGATCTTATGAAATGATTATTGAGTATAAAACCAGTAATTATTTAAGAAAAATTAACAAGTATTAAAAAAAAATTATATTTTTAACCTCTTAAAATAAAAGCCTATAGCAAACTTTTACTTCGATTGATAAAAAATTTACTAAAAATGAAAGCGTCCCAAATTTTGGGGAGGTGCATTTTAAGATTATTGAAGAAAAGTTATGAAATCACAAACCGACAGTTCACTGGTTGCACAATACCAAAGCGGAAACGAAAAGGCTTTATCCCTTCTTATAGAAAGGCATCAGAAAGATCTATTCACTTTTATTTTTTATAAAGTAATGGATGATAATTTGGCTAACGATATTTTTCAGGATACTTTTATGAAGATTATTGTTACGCTAAAAGAGAAAAGATACAATGAAGAAGGAAAATTTATTCTTTGGGCGAAAAGAATAGCACACAATCTCATCATTGATCATTTCAGGCTAAAATCAAAAAATATTAAAGTTTCAGAATCTTCTTACGATAATGAAGAATTTTCAATTTTTGATTTAATCCGTGAACCTTCAGAAAATGTAGAAGATCAATTGGTTACAGAACAAATTAATAACGATTTGCTGAAAATGTTGGTTCATCTTCCTGAAAATCAGCAAGAGGTGATAAAACTCAGGTTTTTCGATGGATTAAGTTTTAAAGAGATTGCAGAACATACAGAAACCAGCATTAATACTACATTAGGAAGGGTTCGTTATGCCTTAATTAATTTAAGAAAAATTATGGAAGAACATCACATTATTCTCACAAGATCATAATAATTATAAAAAGTTTTCGTTTTTATGTCAGTAAACTTTTCGCCTATGAAAAAAATTGACACTTTAAAAAGAAAACAGAGGCAACCCAAAAAAGAAACGGTGGACTTTCTTCTTCGCTTTTCTAAAAATTTGGAAACTGTAAAAGGAAAAAACAGAAACTTTCTGATTTCAAAAAATTAAAAACTTATTTTTGTGCTGTATGATACAGCACATTTTTTTTGATCTGGACAACACGCTTTGGGATCACCGCAAAAACGCCTATTTAACTCTTAATGAAATTTTCGCCCGCGAAAAAGTTCAGGAAAAATATCAACTGGGATTTGAAGAGTTTCACAAAGAATATTTTACCATCAATGAGAATCTTTGGGCGGGAATACGTGATGGAAAAATAGACAAACAATACATCAGAGATCATCGATTTTACGACAGTTTTCTGTTTTTCGGAATTGATGATAAAGAACTTTCACAAAAATTTGAAAATAATTTTTTGGATCAAATCATAGAAAATAATGAACTGGTAGAAGGTGCATTTGATCTTTTAGAATATTTGGCACAGAAAAAATATCGTTTGCATATCCTCTCCAATGGTTTTGAAGAAGTAACTTACAGAAAATGTGAACTTTCGGGCATTAAAAATTATTTTGCGACGATTACTTCGGCCGACGAAATTAATATCAGAAAACCGCAACCCGAAATTTTTGAGTATGCTTTAAAAAAAGCTGACGCAAAAAAAGAAAACTCAATCATTATTGGAGATGATTGGATTGCGGATGTAGAAGGAGGCTTAGCTTTTGGAATGGATGCTATTTTTTTCGATCGCTTTAATGACGATTTTGATGCAGAGGTAAAAACGGTGAAAAATCTTTCAGATATCAAACAGTATTTATAAAAAATCCTTCTAAAAAAAGAAGGATTTTTTTACTTATGTAAAGGAAGAATTACATTCCCAAACTTTCCCGTACTCTTCTTAAAGTTTCGGCTGCAATTTTTCTAGTTTTCTCGGCTCCTTCAAATAATTTTGCGTCTAATTCTTCCAAATTCTGCATGTAGTAAGTGAAAAGCTCTCTTTCTTTTGAATATTTTTCAAGAATTAAATTCAGAAGTTCTGTTTTTGCGTGTCCGTAACCAAAATTTCCTGCGAGATATTTTTGACGTAAATCTTCTGTTTGTTCAGAAGAAGCAATTAGAGAATAAATGGCAAAAACTTTATCGCTTTCCGGATCTTTGGGTTCTTCCAAAGATTTGGAATCGGTTTCGATGGACATAACTTGCTTTTTCAGTTCTTTTTCTGGCAAGAAAATATTGATGATATTTCCACGGGATTTTGACATTTTTTGCCCGTCAATTCCCGGAACATACATCGTGTCTTTTTGCAATTCGGCTCCCGGAAGTACAAAAACTTCGCCCATTTGGTTGTTGAATCTTGCACCCATATCTCTCGCCATTTCCAAATGTTGCAACTGATCTTTTCCTACAGGAACCACTTCTGCATCATAGAGCAAAATATCTGCAGCCATTAAAACCGGATACGTGAAAAGTCCGGCATTTACATCTTCCAAACGATCCGCTTTATCTTTAAAAGAATGTGCCAACTGTAATCTCGAAAATGGAAAAAAGCACGACAAATACCATGAAAGCTCACAAACTTCCGGAATATCACTCTGTCTGTAGAAATACGTTTTTTCGGTATCTAAACCGCAAGCTAACCAAGCTGCTGCAATTTGATAGGTATTGAGTTTTAATTCTTCCGCATTTTTGATCTGCGTTAAAGAATGCATGTTGGCAATGAACAAAAACGATTCATTTGCAGGATTTTTAGATAATTCTATAGCGGGAATTATGGCTCCCAAAAGATTACCGAGATGTGGCGTTCCTGTAGCCTGTATTCCGGTGAGGATTCTTGACATGTTTTTATGATTGAGGGTAAAAATTGAGATTTAGAAAGCAAAAATACTAAAAGAATTAAGTTTTTACAATCCTGCAGTAATCCAAAGAATTTTATAAAGATTTTCTAGTCGTTTTGCTTGCAATTCAACGGATTTTTCTTGAGCTTCAAATAATTTGTTTTCGCGACTGTTTATAAGGAACATGCTACTTTCCCCATTGTGAAATCTAATTTCTTCGCCTCTTAATAAATTTTTTAAATCATTTAAATTTTCCTCTATAAGTTTTATTTGGTTATTGCTGAATTGGTATTGCGTTTTATACTGGTTCAGTTTTACATTCAGTTCTTGTGTTTTTTGCTGTAACAGGGTTTGATTCTGCAAAATTTTCAATTTTGCATTCTCATAATTAGCTCTTGCACTACGCATGAAAATGGGAACCTCAACTTTTAAACCGTACTGAAAATTATTCTGAAAAAGTGGAGTTAATTGCCAATCTTTATATCGCAAAAAATTGTAATTAAAGTCGATTTTTGGGAGTAAACTTTGAAGTTTTAATCGTCTTTCTATCTCTAAAAAATCATTTTTTATAGAATAATATTGTATTTGTGGGTGCTCTGGATTTATTGTAGCGAGTTCTGGATTGTCCTGAAGATTATAGGATTTTAATTGATATTCTGGTGATACGTTTTCAGGAACGGCTACATTTAGCAAGTTTTCATTCCATAAATAAAGCGAAAGTAAAAGTTGGCTGTTTTGTAGGTTCAGGTTTGCTTCATTAACTTTTAATTCGTAATACTGCAACTGTGTTTTGGTTTCGGTGATGTCGATGGCTGGTCTTTCGCCCAACTGTACAGTTTTTTCAATCCATTTCAGCCTTTCTCTATTTAAGTTAACAGCATTTTGATTGATTTGTAAAATTCTGAAATTTTTTTGCCAGTCTATATACGCTTGGTGGGCGTCTAGAAGTAAATCATTTATAATTAAAAATTGTTCATTTTCTGTCATTTGGGCAAAAATTCTGGCTTGCTGTAGTTGCGCTCTTCTTTCATCAAAAAAAAGACCTTTACCTAGTGGAACTTCAATCCCAATCTGTGGAATCGTACCTTTGGTATCTGTATTAAGCAATCTATTGCCTTGTAAATCATTAATTTGCCCTATTACAGTTACGCCATACCAAGTTGGAACAGCAATTTCAACAGATTTTTGTTGGTAATATGATTTTCCACCCAAAACTTTTTCACCTAATTTGCCGCCTATAATGGGATCAAAATTCCCTTTTGCAGCCTTGACTTCATTTTCTGCAATTTTGTTCTGAAGTTGAGTTTGTTTGATAACGGGATGGTATTTTTTAACCAAATCAATATATTCGGCACGAGTTAAGGTGTCACTTTGTGCAAAAGTAATGGTATAAAAGCAAAGCAGAAAAAACAATAAAATTTTATTTTTCAACATTATTTTTATCTTTTTCCGTTGTTTTCACTTCATAATAATCAGGTGGAAAACCATTGATGTTTCGCCATATTTCGTACCAAATTGGCACATCTTTTAAAATTGCAATCCCATGAGTTCCTGTTCCTATTCTAATAGATTTTGGCCAAGGTTTCACAGAAGCATCTTCTTCTGCAATGGCTTTGAAATAACCATTTTCGTTGATGTTATTTTCTATAGTGAGTACTTTTCCAGAGAATGTTCCGTAGCTGGTATTTGGCCAGCCCGAAAATACAATAGCTGGATAACCGTCAAAAGTAAAAACAACTTTCTGTCCATTTTTTATCAATGGTAAGTCTACAGGTTTTATCATCATTTCTACCGCATACTTTGCATGGTCAGGAACAATGGTGGCAATATTTTCGCCGTCTTTTAAGATTTCACCAATTCCAGCTTTATTAATGTTAATCACTTGTCCATCTTGAGAAGCTAAAATAAAATAGAGCCCTTTTCTTACCTTGTAATTTGCCACTTGATTTTCTAGTTTGGCAATATCACCTTGACTTCCGGCAATAGAAGACATGGTGCTGAATTTATCACTTTCAATTTTATTGACTTTTTCGGTGTAATCTTGCAAAACGGCATTTTGCTCTAAACCTGTATTTAATATCTCTTGTTGCGTTTGAGCAATTTTATTTTCAGCTTCAATTTTTTTTGCGGTGGCATTTTGGTAGGCTGCACTTCTTTGTTGCAGTTGAGTTAAGGATACCAACCCTTCATTGTACATTTTATTTTGTCTGTCGTATTGGTCTCTGGTAAGATTCAGTTCATTATTTGCTGCATTCAGATCTGCCTGTTCTGCTTTTAACTTGCTGTTTAGCTGATGAATTTTATTTTGTAGTTGACTGATTTTTAAATTTTTTACATTATTAATAGCTTGGGACTGATTATTGGCCGCAGAAATTTTCGAGGCGTAATACTCTTGCATATTTTTTTTGGCATTAACTTGTTGCTGAGTTCTTTCAACCAAAAGAGGATCCATGTAATCTTCTTTAATTTCGGAGATTTGCAAAAGGGTATCACCTTCTTTTACTTGATCGCCATTTTTCACATACCACTTCATAATTTTCCCAGGAATGGGTGAATGCAAAGCTTGTGGACGCTGATCTTGGTATAGCGTGGTGACTTTGCCTTTGGATTTTATGTTCTGAGTCCATGGCAAAAATAGCATTACAATGGTAAGTAAAAGAGAAATAAAGAACCAAATCTTGACATTTGATTTTTCATTAATTCTAAATATGTTCTGGTAAGATTTAAAATTTTGCATGTTTACTAGATTATTTAGGTATTAATGTGCCTTCAGAAAGTTCATATTTTGCATCAATTATAGTATCATAATCCCTTGAATTTCCTACCATAATGATGGTTTTATCTACAGAAACTTTTTTGATGAATTGCAGCATTTTGTTTCTAACCTCTGTATTGAAACCTTCTAATGGGTCTTCTAGAAATAATAATTTTTTTTCTCCCACAAACGCTCTTAGCAATAGAATCAGTTTTTTAGTGGTGTAAGACAACCTTTGGTCAGCGGCTTGAATAGGTGTTAAAAGACCCTCTGCAAAAAGACTAGAGAAATTTGTAATTCCTAAATTTTCGGCTAATTCATTAATTTCTTTGGCAGAAATATTTTGATTCCCGAGATTGATATTTTGTAATACAGAACCTTTAATTACTTCTAAATCATCCATGTAAAATCCAATGCTCTTTCTTAATTCATTATTAGCATAATTTTCTATTGGGTGATGGTTAATTATTATTTTACCTAAATCTGGCTGATAAAATCCTGCTAATAGATTAAATAGTAAAGTTTTTCCAGAGCCTTGCTTTCCTGAAATCAAACTGATTTTATTCTGTGGAAACACTACACTTAGGTTATTGATAATAGGCTTATCCAAATCGTAACCAAAAGAAATTTCTTTGGCTTCTAAAAGATGACCTGCTTCTTGTGAAATAGGTAAAGAACCCTGTTCTTCTTCCGGTAGATCCAAAACTTTGTGCAGCTTAGTGAAAGATGTCACAATATCATAATACTTTTCCAAACTCTTTACCAACTTTTCCACCGCAGACATAATCATCAGAATCACAATTTCTGTAGCCACAAAAGCACCGATATTTAGTTTTTGATTGATGAGTAAATAAGTTCCTAAAAGCAGCATAAAAAGGGTAATCAATACCTTAAAAAAGATAAGAGTTTTGTATTGAAACCTTAGAACTTTATAATGTGCGGTCCTTTGCTCTACATAAGACAAGAGCTTTTGGTCGGTCTCTTCTAAATGCGTTTCCAAAAACGCACTATTCTTAAAAGTTTTTACATCTCTTGCAATATCCTCAAGCCAAGAAGCCACTTCATACTTGTCATCACTTTCCGCCAAACTGGTTTTTATCCCCAAATCTCTGGTTACTAAAAATAGAACGAAAAGAGATGCGATCAACAAAATGGCAAAACCAATGAAGTATGGGTGATAAAAACTCAGTAAAATAAGTCCAAAAAGTATTTGAATGATGGCTACAGGAAGCTCTAATAAAAATTTAGAAATTCCCTTTTGCAAGCTTTGCGTGTCAAAAAAACGATTTATAAGTTCTGGTAAATGATATTTATTGGTTTTGGCAAGATTGAGCTTAGGTAGTTTTTCTGCAAATGCAACAGCATATTCCACAAAAATTTTTTGTTGTAATTTTTCTAAAATATCCATTACCCGAACCTGAAAAAAACCTACAAGCCAAGTTCCCAAAGTTACAAATCCTATAAGAATGTAAATAGAAGTAACCATGGTTGCACCAAAAGCATAGCTTACGATAGCCTGTATTCCAAGTGGGATACTTAAATTAACTAGACCACTGAGAATTGCATAAATATAAATAGTAAAGACGTCGTTTTTCTCCTTTTTTAAATAGTTTAAGAGTTTTTTAGAAAAGTCTGTATATGCCATTCTTTATAATTTGCTACAAATATAGTTTGCAACCGTGATATACGAGAATCGTTTTAATCAATTTTTGTTATAGGTTTAGGATTTTTTTAAAGAAATTAAATGAATAATATTGAATTAAAAAACAATTATTGGTAATTTGAAAAAATTTTATCACCATAATACAAATTTTTCCGAAAAGAAGCTCAATCTTTCAAGTCGGAAGTTTTTCGCAATTTCCGAAGTAACAATTTTTTCTAGAACAGGTTTTATTTGTAATTCGGCCAAAAATAAAAGGGACTGAAATTCCGAAGAAAATAAATCCAAATACTATTATTTTTTTAATTTTTATTCTTTAAATCTCAAATCCGTTTGGAAATGCTTTTTTACGGTAAATAAAGAGTAAGGCAGCACCAACCGTAATGGCAGAATCGGCAACATTAAAAATATATTTAAAAAATTCAATATGTTTTCCGCCAATTATTGGCCAGTTTTCAGGAACCCACCAATCTACCAAAGGAAAATGAAGCATATCTACCACACAACCTTTCATAAAATGGGAATATCCTTGCCCAAAAGCAGTGAGTTTTGAAACACCGCCATATTCAATCCATCTTCCAACATTTTCATCATATACAGTTCCGCTGTCGAAAAGCATTCCGTAGAACATTCCATCGATTAAGTTTCCTATAGCTCCTGCAAAAATCATTGCCATAGGAATGAGTAAGTAATTGGTCGTTCGTCCTTCTTTTATCCATTTTCCGAAAAGATAAATCATTCCGGCAATTAAGAAAATTCTTACAATTACTAAAAAATATTTACCAATTAGGCCGCCAAAATGAAAACCATAAGCCATTCCCGGATTTTCTACAAAAGTCATCCTAAACCAATCTTGTCCTAAAACCGGGATGCTTTCCCCCAATTCAAAATGGGTTTTTATATAAATTTTGGAAATTTGATCTATTAAAAGAATAATAAAAGTAACCAGTGCTATTTTCTTCATATTTTTTGTAAAATGTAAAATGTACAAAGTAAAATGCATTTTTTAGAATACATCATACATTGTACATCTTACGTGGAACATTATACAGTTTTTAACGCTGCATGTTTTTAGCTTCGATACTCAAAGTTGCATGTGGAACAGCCATTAAACGTTCTTTAGGAATCAATTTTCCGGTAACACGGCAAATTCCGTAGGTTTTGTTCTCTATGCGTATTAAGGCGTGTTTTAGATCGCGGATAAATTTTTCCTGACGACCCGCCAAAATTGAATTTTGCTCTTTACTTAAAGTTTCTGCACCTTCTTCAAAAGCTTTGAATGTTGGAGAGGTATCATCCGTTCCATTATTTTGATCGTTGATAAAACTTTCGTTGATTAAGGCCAAATCTCTTTCGGCTTTTGCTATTTTTTCCTGAATTATTTTTTTAAATTCCTGCAAATCAGCATCACTGTATCTTACTCTTTCGTCTGCCATAACTCTAATTTGTTAATGAGTTCATGAATTCATGAGATAATTTTAAAATTTAGCAATTATCACATCATCATATTCTCAAATGATCACATTTTCTCTACATATACCTTAAACTTCACGTCCTCAATCTCGATTTCGTCAAATTGTGGAAGTGAATTTACAATTTCTATTTTATCCGACAACACTTCGTCCGAAATATATTGACTATTGTTGATAAGTTCTTTCTGAAACGGCGAATTTTCTTCCAAATTAATGTTAATTCTGTCCGTTAATTCAAAATCTTTTTCTTTTCTTAAATTCTGAATTCGGTTGATAAATTCCCTTGCAATTCCTTCCGATTTCAGCTCATCCGTAATCGTAAGATCCAATGCTACCGTTATTTTTCCTTCGTTAGCTACCGTCCAACCCGGAATGTCTTTCGTGGAAATTTCCACATCATCCAAACCGATTTCGTGCCCTGCAATATTCATTGTTCCCACTTTTTCCAATTCAGCGATTTGCTCAGAATTCATTGAAGAAATTTCTGAACCCACAGTTTTCATGTCTTTACCGAGTTTTGCACCCAAAGATTTGAAATTCGGTTTGATTTGTTTTACAATGAGATATGAGGCTTCTTCAGCATTAATCAACTGAAGTTCTTTCACGTTCACTTCCTGTTTAATCAATTCTGAAACTGCCAAAATCTGTTCTTCAGTTTTCTTATCCATCACCGGAATCATCACCTTTTGAAGCGGTTGACGAACTTTGATATTTTCTTTTTTTCTTAGTGAAAATACCATCGAAGTAATCGTTTGCGCCAAATGTGTTTTTTCTACCAAATTTTGGTCGATTAAACTTTCGTCAGCAACAGGGAAATCCGTTAAATGAACTGATTCTGCTTTGTCTTTTCCGGTAACGGCGTTTAAATCCTGATACAGTTGATCCATAAAAAACGGAGCAACCGGCGCGGAAAGTTTCGCTACTGTTTCAAGACAAGTATAAAGCGTTTGGTAAGCCGAAATTTTATCTTCGGAATAATCACCTTTCCAGAATCTTCTTCTGCAAAGTCTTACATACCAATTACTTAAATTATCATTTACGAATGTATTGATGGCTCTCGTCGCTTTCGTTGGTTCGTAATCTTCGTAGAAAGATTTTACGTCTTTAATTAAAATATTCAATTCCGACAAGATCCATCGGTCGATTTCCGGACGGTTTTGAACGTTTTTTTCTTCGTATTTAAAACCATCCACATTGGCATACAAGGAAAAAAATGAATAGGTGTTGTACAACGTTCCGAAGAATTTTCTTCGCACTTCATCAATTCCTTCCAAATCAAATTTCAGATTTTCCCAAGGATTGGCGTTGGAAATCATGTACCAACGTGTTGCATCGGGACCGTAAATCGCCAAAGTTTCGAAAGGATCGACTGCATTTCCTAATCTTTTGGACATTTTTTGCCCGTTTTTATCCAAAACCAAACCGTTGGAAACCACGTTTTTATATGCAACCGAATCGAAAACTGTCGTTGCAATCGCGTGAAGCGTGTAAAACCAACCACGGGTTTGGTCAACTCCTTCTGCAATAAAATCCGCCGGAAATGCTTTGTTGGAATCAATCATCTCCTTGTTTTCGAACGGATAATGCATTTGTGCATAAGGCATTGAACCGGAATCAAACCAAACGTCAATCAAATCAGATTCGCGTTTCATCGGTTTTCCTGAATCAGAAACTAAAGTGATTTGGTCCACAATATTTTTATGTAAATCTACTTTTGCATAGTTTTCTTCGGACATATTTCCGATTTCAAAAGATTTGAAAGGATTTTCTGTCATCAAACCAGCCGAAACCGATTTTTCAATCTCATTATACAATTCTTCAACCGAACCGATGATTTTTTCTTCTTTCAAATCGTCTGTTCTCCAGATTGGCAAAGGAATTCCCCAATATCTTGAACGCGAAAGATTCCAGTCGTTTACATTTTCCAGCCAATTGGCAAAACGGCCTTCTCCGGTAGATTTTGGCTTCCAATTGATGGTTTCGTTGAGTTCCACCAAACGCTGACGTTTTTCCGTCATTTTCACAAACCACGAATCCAAAGGATAGTACAAAACCGGCTTGTCTGTTCTCCAGCAATGCGGATACGAGTGGACATATTTTTCGACCTTAAATGCTTTGTTTTCAGCCTTTAACAAAATCGCGAGTTCTACATCCCAAGATTTTTCAGGAGCAGTTCCGTCGTCGTAATATTCGTTTTTAATGTATTTTCCACTGAAAACTTCAGGAACGTTGTCGCCTTTCAAAAATCTTCCGGTCAAATCCACCAACGGAACAAGATTATCATTTTCGTCTTTCACGAGCATTGGCGGAATGCCGTTTTCCTGCGCAACACGGTTGTCATCTGCACCAAAAGTTGGCGCGATGTGCACAATTCCGGTTCCGTCTTCCGTTGTTATGAAATCTCCAATGATGACACGGAATGCTTTTTCCGCATTTTCAGCAGGTAAAAACCAAGGAATTAACTGTTCGTATTCCGTTCCGGTTAAATCTTCACCCGTAAATTCAGCTAAAATTTGATACGGAATGGTTTTGTCTTCAGCTTTATAATTTTTGAAATCTTCGTCAGCTCCGACAAAATATTTTTTACCGAAATTTTTCTCTAGAAGAACTCTCGCTAAAATCACATTAACCGGCTGGAAAGTATATTGATTAAAGGTCTTTACCAAAATATATTCGATGTCCCGACCAACAGCAAGTGCTGTGTTAGAAGGTAAAGTCCAAGGTGTTGTCGTCCAAGCTAAAATTGAGATTGGAATTTGTTTTTCATTATCAAATTCTGCCCAATGTAAAGCGCCTCCACAAGAATTTTGTGAAACTTCTTCGATATTGATTTCAGATTTTTTTGAAATTTTTTCCGCAACTTTTTCCGACAATTTCTTTACTCCAAATTGCGCAACCACCGTTGTATCCGAAACATCGCGATACGTTCCCGGCTGATTGAGTTCGTGTGAAGATAGTCCGGTTCCCGCTTTTGGCGAATACGGCTGAATGGTGTAACCTTTGTACAACAAATTTTTATCGTAAAGTTGCTTCAATAACCACCAAACCGTTTCCATGTATTTTGGTTCGTAAGTGATGTAAGGATTGTCCAAATCTACCCAATACCCGATTTTTTCCGTCAAATCATTCCAAACGTCGGTGTAGCGCATTACCGCTTCACGACAGGCTTTGTTATAATCTTCAACAGAAATTTTCTTGCCGATATCCTCTTTGGTAATCCCGAGTTCTTTTTCAACACCGAGCTCAATTGGCAAACCGTGCGTATCCCAACCTGCTTTACGGAAAACCTGTTTTCCGTTTTGTGTTTGGTAGCGGCAGAAAATATCTTTTATTGCTCTTGCCATCACGTGGTGAATTCCCGGCAAACCGTTTGCAGAAGGCGGTCCCTCATAAAAAACAAACTCGGGTGCACCTTCACGGATTTCTACAGATTTTTTGAACGTTTCATGCTCGTTCCAGAAATTAGAAACATTTTCTGCAACAGCGGTTAAATCCAGGTTTTTATATTCTTTAAACTTCTTCATTAGAGTCGTTTTCTTCTTCAAATTTTAAGTTTGCGAATATAATGAATTTTGCTGAATATTTTTTAATAAAATAGCTTTGTTAACCTGATTTTTAGTAAGTTAAACTGGGATCTTATTGT
>JAEZWE010000221.1 GCA_023420435.1 Bacteroidota bacterium | reverse complement strand
GGACAGAGTAGGATTGGTTCACAGGATTGACAAAGACACTTCAGGACTTTTGGTGGTTGCTAAAAATGAATATGCTTTAAGCCATTTAGCCAAACAGTTTTTTGATCGAAAAACTAAAAGATTGTACTGGGCTTTTGTTTGGGGAAATATTATAGAAGATGAAGGAACTATTGTGGGACATATCGGAAGACATCAAAAAAACAGAATGCAAATGGCGGTTTATGAAGATGGAAGCCAAGGAAAACATGCCGTTACTCATTTCAAAGTTTTGGAAAGATTCCGTTATATGACTTGGGTTGAATGTAAGTTGGAAACAGGAAGAACCCACCAAATAAGAGCACATTTTAAACATATAGGACACACTTTATTTAATGACGAAAGATATGAAGGGCATATTCCTTTGAAAGGACAAAATTTACCAAAATATAAACAGTTCATACATAATGTTTTTGAAAAATTGCCAAGACATGCTTTACATGCACATACTTTGGGCTTCATACATCCGGTAACAAAAAAGGAAATGTTTTTTGAAAGTCCCATGCCAAACGATATGGAAGAAGCTTTAAAAAAATGGAGAAATTATTTGGAAAACTAATATAGTTTAAAGTTTTTTTTTATATTTGTTCAATTGAAATTAAGATTTGTTATGAGAAAACTATATGCTATGGTATGTTTAGTTCTTTTATCCGGAACATACTCAGCACAGGAATCCTTACCATACTATCAACAGTACTTGCTGGATGGAGATTTTCTGTTTAATCCTGCACAATATGGTAAAACGGATTACGTTCATATTAACGCAAATTATCAAAAACAATTTTCAAAATTTTCTGAATCTCCAAATGTTCAATCTGTTGGTATGCATGCCAATATTTTTGACAGAGTTGGTGCCGGTTTAGCGATTTACAGAGATCAAAACGGACCTATTTCTGCAGGAGGTATTACTTTGGGAGCATCGTATTTTATTCCGATTAGTGATGAAGGAGAAAGAAAAGATCAGTTCTCTTTTGGTACCAGTGTTACCGCAGCTAATTTTAATTTTGATTATACAAAAATTAATACCGATACACCAGGAGATCCGCTTCTTCAAGGGGATAACAGCAGTATTTTTATGATGTATGCCAACTTCGGTTTAGCCGCAACTTACAGAAATATTTTTGCCGGAGCTTCCGTTAACGATATTGCATTGAATAACGACGCATCGATTATCAATAATTATGAACCTTCTCCCATAAAAGTATTTTTAAATTTAGGTTACGATTGGCATTTTACCGATGGAATGTATGTAACTCCTTCCGTTTTAATTAATTTGAATACCAATTCTTCAAGAATGGTGGACTACAATTTGATGGGAACCGTACATAACGAATACAATAAGTTTTCTGCAGGAGCAAGTTTCAGATATGTGCAAAACAGATTTGATAACCAAAGTTTAAGTTTATCTCCGGTGGTAAAAGTTCAGTTGAACAAATGGATTATTGGAGCCACTTATAACTTAGGTCTTTCCGATATTCAGGATTACGGTGGAAACTCTTTTATGATTGGTCTTGGTTTCAATGTGGACAACTTTATCAACGTAAGAGGTTACAGATACTAAAATTTTAAATTTATATAAATTTGAGCTCTGATTTTTCAGAGCTTTTTTTATGATTTACATTCATATTCCCTTTTGCAAGCAAAAATGTAGCTATTGCAATTTTCATTTTTCAACATCTTATCAATTGAAAGATGAAATGATCTCTGCTATCAAAAAAGAAATTTTATTAAGGAAAGATGAATTGCAAAATCAAAATTTATCCTCATTATATTTTGGAGGTGGAACTCCTACAGTTCTTTCCTCAAACGAAATCAACGAAATTATTGATGAGGTCGTAAAATATTTTTCGTTCAAAAAAGATGTGGAAATTACGCTGGAAGCAAATCCTGATGATTTGAGCTCTAATTTTTTAAAAGAAATTTCAAAATCTCCCATCAACAGACTTTCCATTGGCACACAAAGTTTTTTCGAAGACGATTTAAAACTCATGAACCGTGCTCATAATTCTTCGCAAGCTGAAGATTCTATTAAAAGAGCACAGGATTTTGAACTCGAAAATATTTCTATTGATTTAATTTATGGTTCGCCAACTTCAAATCTAGAAATTTGGAAGGAAAATCTTCAAAAAACCATTGAACTTCAGGTTCCCCATGTTTCTGCTTATGCTTTAACAATTGAGCCTAAAACAGCATTGGAAAATTGGGTAAATAACAAAAAAATTAAAGCGCCCGATGAAAATTTTCAGCATGATGAGTTTCATTATATGGTGGAATTTTTGAAAAAGAATGGTTTTGATCATTACGAAATTTCGAATTTCGGAAAACCCGGATTCCATTCAAAACACAATAAATCTTACTGGCAGTACAAAGAATATTTGGGAATTGGACCCTCTGCGCATTCTTATAATGGAACGAATTTAAGAAGTTGGAACCTGGCAAATAATTCAAAATACATCTCGGGAATTTCAGCTGGAAAATTGCCAATAGAAAGAGAAGAACTTTCCGAAAATGAGCAATTGAACGAAATGTTGATGATTGGTTTAAGAACCATGTGGGGCGTAGATTTTTCAAAAATTGAAAATCATTTTTCTGAAAATATTCTTGAAAAACTAAATAAAAACATTCAAGAAAAACAAGAGGAAGGATTGTTAATAAAAGAAAATGGATTCTTAAAAATACCAGAAGAGCATTGGTTTTTAGCGGACGGAATTGCCTCCGATTTATTTCTCCTCTAATCTTTGGAAATCTTTTCTATTTTTGTAAAAATTTTCGTTTGAAAACAAAGAAACCAGATTATTCGCATTTAAAACCAGATCAACCGATTGGGATTTTCGATTCCGGAGTTGGTGGCTTAACAGTGGCTAAAGAAATTAAAAGACTTTTGCCCAACGAAAATCTTATTTATTTTGGGGATACCAAACATCTTCCTTATGGAGAAAAATCCAGAGAAGCGATTATCGGTTATTCTTTAGAAATTTGTAATTTTCTGTTAGAGAAAAATTGTAAAGCCATTGTTATTGCCTGTAATTCTGCAACAGCCAATGCTTTGAAAGAAGTTTTGGAACTGGTGAATGAAAAAGTTCCGGTTATCGATGTTATTAATCCTGTGGCTGAAAAAGTAGCGTATGAAATTCACAATAATATTGGCGTTATTGCAACAAAGGCTACGGTAAATTCCGGACTGTATAAGAAATCCATCAGAAAACACAATAAATTTATAAAAGTGGATGAACTGGCAACGCCACTTTTGGTTCCTGCTATTGAAGAAGGCTTCAGAAATCATCCGATAACACACGCTATTATTTATAATTATTTGAGCAACAGTAAGCTGAAAAATATAGAAACTTTAATTTTGGGTTGTACTCATTACCCTTTGTTATTGGACGAGATAAAACAGTTTTATGGAAACAGAGTGCGTGTAATTGATTCTCCCAATATTGTCGCCAATCAGTTGAAAATTATTTTGGAAAAACATCATTTGCTTTTGCAGAATAATTCTAAACCGAATTATCACTTCTATTTATCGGATCTCACCAAAAATTTTGAAAAAATTTCCAAAAAGTTTTTCGGAAAAACCATCGATCTGGAATTGAAAGTTTTATAAAAATAAAAAAAACCGACTGAAGAAAGTCGGTTTTTGATTTTCAGATTTCCATCTTATCCCTTTTTGATATGCGTACTTTTCGGGGCAGATTTAGCTGTGGAAGTAGAAGATTTTACTTTTGGTGTCGCTGGTTTTTCAGCCTTTGCAGCTGCTTTTTTCGGCGCTGCTTCTTTTTTTTCCTCTTTTACTTCTTCATTGTTTTCAGCGGATGGTTCTGGCTTTACAAAACTTTCCGGTGTTATATATCCCGATTTTTGTAAAATGTTATACCATTGTGCTAACTTTTTAATATCAGAAACATACACTCTTTCGGTGTCGTAATTCGGAAGTGCAACATCCATAAATTTTCTCAATTCTGAATCATCAGATTTATGAGAAATGGTTTCTTTATACTCGTTGTTTTTTGCAATATTTTCAAAAACATCAAAAAGAGGAACTTCTTTATCAAAAGTAAACATCGCAATATTATCCAGTAAACTAACTTGGCTGCTATTGCCAATGCTCACTTTCTTTTTTGTGGTTACATCTTCAATAATAAATCCGTTTCTCAATTGGGAAATCAGTTTAAAAAGTCCCGGTTTTCCGGAAATTGAAATAATTTTCTCTAACTCCATTGTCTTAATTTTCTTTATTTTTTATTTTGGAAATCTCATTTTATAATTTATGCTAACCTCGCCATTAGCAATTTTCGTCAGCTTACCTTTTACTAATTTTTTCTTCAGCGAGCTGAGATGATCGGTGAAAAGGATTCCTTCGATATGGTCATATTCGTGTTGGATAATTCTTGCACGGATATCGGAAAAAGTGTCGGTGTGTTTTACAAAATTTTCATCAAAATATTCGATCAAGATGGTTTCTTTACGTTTAACATCTTCACGAACATCCGGGATGGAAAGACAACCTTCGTTAAACTTCCACTCGTTTCCGCTTTCTTCTAAAATTTTAGCGTTGATGAAAACTTTTTTGAAAGATTTCAATTCCTCAGCAATATCTGCATAATCTTCATCTTCAGCAAGAGGTGTTGCATCCACACAAAAAAGACGGATATCCAAACCAATTTGCGGAGCCGCAAGTCCAATTCCATTGGCGCCATGCATGGTTTCAAACATATTTTCTATTAATTCCGGAAGTTGCGGATAATCTTGGGTGATATCTGTACATTTTTTCCTTAAAACAGGATCTCCGAAAGCACGAATCGGTAATATCATCTTTGTTTTATTTCTAAAAAATTTTGTAAAATAATAGTAGCACTCACTTTATCAATCATGGCTTTGTTTTGTCTTTGCTTTTTGTTTTTTCCGCTTTGGCTAATAAAATAGGATGCCATTTTGGAAGTAAATCTTTCATCCAGTCTTTCAACAGAAATTTCTGGAAATTTTGTTTTAAATTCTTTAATGAAAGTCGCAATTTCTGTTTCAATTTCGGAAATATTTCCTTTTAAATCTGTTGGTAAACCTACCACAATGGTTTCCACAGGATTAGAAGAAAAATAATTGTCTAAAAAAGATAATAAGTTTTTGGTTTCCACGGTTTCCAAACCACTTGCAATAATCTGCATATCATCGGTTACTGCAATTCCCGTTCTTTTTCCGCCAAAATCTATAGCCATTATTTGTGCCATGGTGCAAATATAAAGTTTTTTTAAAAATTCTTTTGTGTTAGGAAATTCATTGAGGATCAATACTAATTCTGTTGAATTTCACCACGTTATTCAAAAATATTTTATAATTTTATTTTCCAATTCTGAAAATATGAAACAACTTATCCTTGTACGCCATGCCAAAAGTGATTGGCCTGAAGATACGGACGATTTTAATCGGCCTTTAGCGGATCGTGGTCTTGAAGATGCGATGAATATGGCTAAGTTTCTGAAAGAAAAAGAAGTGGTCATTGAAAAATTTATTTCTAGTCCTGCACTTCGGGCTTATAATACTTCTAGAATATTTAATCAGGTGTATCAGTTGGATTTGGGTACAGATGATAAGTTGTATAATCCTTCTGAAAACAATTTTTTATCCGTTTTGTATAATTTAAACGATGAAATTTCATCGGTTGCTTTTTTTTCTCATAATAATGGAATTTCAAATTTTGCCAATTCTATTTCAGAAGACGTTTTTCATTTTCCAACTTGTGGAGTTGCCGGTTTTGAAATCCAGTGCAAATCTTGGACTGATTTTGAAGGTGCTGTGAAAAAGCTTTCTTTTTTTTATGAACCAAAAAATATTTAATTTTTTTGTTGAGGTTTTTAATATTTAGTTTTTTTATTTTTTCATCTGTTTTGCTTTCGCAAGAGGAAGTTCTGTACGATTTTCCTAAGGTAAAATCCAATGTTAATTTACAATTGAGAATTCCTTTGGATGAAGTAGGGAAGATGGTGAATTCTTCGGTGAATGATTTGCTTTTTGAGGATAATTCTTTTGAGGATAACCAAAACGATCAGTTTAAAATAAAAGTTTGGAAAACCAGACCCATCCGTTTTGTAGGTGGTGCAAATGAAAATATACTTATTGAAGTCCCGCTAAAAATTTGGGCTGAAAAAGGTTTGGGAACTATGGGAATT
Organism: Bacteroidota bacterium; assembly: GCA_023420435.1. Classification (GTDB taxonomy): domain Bacteria; phylum Bacteroidota; class Bacteroidia; order Flavobacteriales; family Weeksellaceae; genus JAEXBA01. The sequence goes on along the minus strand of JAEZWE010000221.1, from coordinate 7,977 downwards.
TACAGTTATCAGCAAACCAGTTTTGAAGCCGTAATGTATTTTAATACCCGCATTCTATTTAATAAAAACTGGACGGTACAAACAAATACAATAACCAATGGTTTTAAATGGATAGTGAAACCGGTTTTGGATTTCGGTTCTGTAAAAATTCCTATCACCAATTTGGTTGAAAAATCTCTGAAAGAAGAACAGGAACAATTCTGTAAAACGATAGATCGTGAAATGAAAACTCAATTGGATTTTAGGAAAACTTTACTGGAAGTTTGGAATCAGTTTTCAGAGCCTATTAATATTTCTGAAGCGTACTCAACGTGGTTGAAAATTACCCCAATTCAAATAACGAAGACTCCTTTAAAATTTTATCGTGATGAAATACAAGCGACTTTCGGAATTGAAGTTTTTTCTGAAACTTTTTCGGGGAAAAAGCCGGATTCTTCAAACCTCTTGGATAAAATTATAGATTTTAAAGAAGATCAGTCTATTGCCAGTCAATTCCGACTTCAGACCACTTCGAACTTCTCTTTTGAAGAAGCTACACGAATTGCTGAAGAAAATTTTTTAAACAAAGAATTTGACTTTAAGGAAGGGAAATCAAAAATAAAGATTAATGCAATAAAAGTTTTTGGAGAAAATGAAAGAGTTTTTTTAGAAGTGCAAACTGAAGGGTATTTAAATGGAGTTTCAACTATTTCCGGAATTCCTGTATATGATGAAATAAAACGCAAAATTGTTTTAAAAAATTCAAAATATCATTTGAAATCCAAGAATTTACTTTATAAAACAGCTTCCGTACTTTTTCAGAAAAAGATTGTGAAAATTATTGAAGAAGAATATGGTATTCCAACACAGGAAATTGAAGATTTTGCAAAGAAAAACGTTGAAGAAGCTTTTAATAAAAGATACAATTCTAAAATAAAAACTACAGGAAGAGTTTTTACTTTAAAGCCAAATTCTGTCTTTGTAAATCCATATTTTTTAACTAGCATTATTGATATGCATGCAGAACTTAAGCTATCACTGGATTTAGCCAAATAATCTATTTTGAATTTTATTTTTTTTAAAAACAAAATTTTCTATATTTGCAGACCACAAAAACAATGGTACTTTGGCCGAGCGGCTAGGCAGTGGTCTGCAACACCATCTACAGCGGTTCGAATCCGCTAGGTACCTCAGATGCAAGAGTTTGATTTTCAAGCTCTTGCTTTTTTTTGATTAAAAAATTTTATTTTTAACATTTTTTTAACACAGTCTTGGTTTTATTCTTGCCAAAGAAATTTCATAATAAACTTTTTTTAATCTTTCAGTAAGGATTAAATCTTAAAATTTAAAAATTATGAAAAAGATATTCTTAACAGGAGCCATTTCAGTTTTAATGTTAATGGCATGTGATAAAAATAATTCGGTAGCGGAAAAATCACTTGAACAACAAAAAGTTGAATTTCAACAAAGACAATTGGAAATTGAAAAGCAAAAGTTAGCTATTGAAAAAGAAAGAATGGCTTATGAAACGCAAAAAAAAGCGGATAGTATTGCACAAGTAGAGAAATCTAGACAAACTAATAACAGAAGTACAAATACAGTAGTTCGTGAAACAGTTTATAGAGATCGTCCGGTTTATGTAAATTCTGGAAATTCAAACTCAGGAAGTTCAAATTCTGGAACAACACAAACAACTCAGAAAAAAGGGATGAGTAAAGCAGCAAAAGGAGCCATTATTGGTACTGTTGGTGGAGCTGCTGCTGGAGCTATCATTAGTAAGAAAAATCCAGCTGCAGGTGCTGTAATTGGTGGTGTTCTTGGTGGAGCAACAGGTTATACAATTGGTAGATCTGGAGATAGAAAAGATGGAAGAGTAAAATAAATTAGTAAAAACATTTATATTAACAGAAAAAAGATTGTTCATTTCGAACAGTCTTTTTTTTATTTTTTTAGAAATTTTGAAATTTTTTATAAATCTCAAAAAACTTATCTTTGCTTTATGTTTAATTTAGGAAATTTCCTTACACTAAGTACTTTTGGAGAAAGCCACGGTGAAGCTTATGGCGGGATAATCAATAATTTTCCTGCAGGAATTGAAATTGATTTAGAAGCTGTCCAAAAACAATTGGATCGTAGAAAACCTGGACAATCCAATATTACAACACAACGCAAAGAAAGTGATACCGTACAATTTCTTTCAGGGATTTTTGAAGGAAAAACTACCGGAACTCCAATAGGTTTCATCATTCCCAACGAAAATCACAAAACGCAGGATTATCAGCATATTAAAGATTCTTACCGCCCTTCTCACGCAGATTTTACTTATGATCAAAAATTTGGAAACAGGGATTATCGTGGTGGCGGAAAATCTTCTGCTCGAGAAACCGTAAATTGGGTTGCTGCAGGAGCTTTAGCAAAACAAATTCTTCCTAAAAATATTGAAATTAATGCTTATGTTTCATCAGTTGGTGAAATTTTTTGCATGAAACCTTATCAGGATTTAGATTTTAGCAAAACTGAAAGTAATGAAGTTCGCTGTCCTGATGAAAAAACGGCGTCGGAAATGATTTCAAAAATCAAAGAAATCAGAAAAGAAGGAAATACTATTGGTGGAACGATAACTTGTGTCATCAAAAATATTCCGGTGGGAATTGGTGAACCTGTTTTTGGGAAATTGCAAGCCGAATTGGCGAAAGCCATGATGAACATTAATGCAGCCAAAGGTTTTGAATATGGAAGCGGATTTTGTGGCGCAAAAATGACCGGAAAAGAACATAACGATTTGTTTAATGAAGATTTTTCCACAAAAAGCAATTTCTCCGGAGGAATCCAAGGTGGAATTTCTAACGGGATGGACATTTATTTCCGGGTTGCTTTTAAATCGGTTGCAACCATTATTCAACCGCAAGAAAGTGTAGATAAATTTGGTAATAAAGTAATTGTTGAAGGAAAAGGAAGACATGATCCTTGTGTTGTGCCAAGAGCGGTTCCTATTGTGGAGAATCTTGCCGCATTTATCTTGGCGGATCTCTATTTAATTAATAAAATTAGAAAAATTTAATTAAAAAAAATCATAAATAATTTTAAAAGTAAAAAATGATATTGAAAAATTATTGGGAAAAAGCCGTTAGTTTTAAGGAATATATGGAAATTGCAAAACAGCGATTTGAAAACCCTAAAAATGATGCCGAAAAAGAATTTCATGAATATTATGAACTGGGCGTTCATAGGATGGAAAGAACATTGAAAACTTTTAAAATTGATGAAATTCTGGAACAAAAATTTAAGGATAAAAATTTTTCAGGTAAAATTTTAATCATTTCTGAAGCTTGGTGTGGAGATGCTTCTGCAACGGTTCCCGCAGTCAATCAATTTTTTGAAAAATTAGGAACTGAAGTGAGAATTTTCCTTCGAGATTCTGATATCACTTTAATCGATCAGTTTTTAACGAACGGAACGCAGTCTATTCCTAAAATTTTGATTTTGGATAAAGATTTTCAGGTTTTGAATTCTTGGGGACCTCGACCAAAATATGGATTTGAACTGTTGAAAAAATTTAAAGAAAATCCTGAAACCTATTCTAAAGACGAATTTTATAACGATTTGCAAGTGTACTACGCAAAAAATCGTGGAAAAGATGCTATTGAAGAAATTTTAGAACTTATATAATATGAATTTTCTGAAAAAAAATATTGTTTACCTCATTTTGGTTGCGGTTTTATTGGTTTTAGCCTTTGTTCCGGGAGTTAAAGATACTTTGAAAGATCAGTTTTTCCCTGTAGCAACGGTGGAGCACGCGGTAACTGTAGATGAAGCAGATTATAATATTGAACTAAAAGGAATTAACGTTCCAAGTACTAATTTGAAAAATTTTTACGGCAAAAAAATCGTTTTTCTGAATTTTTGGGGAACTTGGTGTCCTCCATGTAGAAAGGAATGGCCTAGTATTGAAGCACTTTATCAGAAAAGAAAAGATAAAATAGAATTTGTTTTAATTTCCATGCAGGATAAAGAAGAAGATGTGGTTAAATTTATTAAAGAAAACAATTATACAGCGCCGGTTTATATCGCACAAACTCCGATTAATAATAAAATTTTGCCAAGAGTTTTTCCTACCACATTTCTTCTCAACGAAAATGGTAGAATTCTATTAAAAGAAGATGCAACAAAAGACTGGAATTCCGAATCGGTCAATAAATTTATCGATCAAATTTTAAAATAAAATATTGTTATTTCTATTATAACTTTATGTTTTTATTAACAACCGTTTAATAAATCTTGGCAGATAATTTGTTTAATTTTGAGGGTTATAAAAATGCACAACTGAAAAATGAAATATTCAAAATTAGAACTGGCAAGACAAGCCATTAAACACAAAGGTTTCATCAAAAAAATTCCTGATATTTTCCGAATGATTAATTTTTGGAGAAAAGGAGAGTATAAAGTAAATTCCCTCGATTTAATTTTACCTGTTTTAGGAATGCTTTATGTAATTTCACCCATTGATCTCATTCCCGAGATCGGGATTCCTGTTTTGGGTGTAGTGGATGATTTGGCGATACTTTCCTTAGCACTCCCAAAACTCATGAAAGAAGTGGATAAGTTTCTGCTTTGGGAAGCCAATAAAAAAGGAAATTTGCAAAATGTTATTGATGCAGAAATTGTAGAATAACAATAAATAATTTACAAAACGTCTCATTTTTTGAGGCGTTTTTTTTGAAAATAATAAATAAAATTCAGCAAAACCTCACTTTGAACCTTAAACGTATTTCCGTAATTTTGTAAAAATCTAAAAAAGTAAATGGAAAGTAAAAAACAATTTTTCCTGGAGTGTTATAAACTCGGCATCATCAAATTCGGAAGATTTACTCTTAAAAGCGGTATTGAAAGTCCTTTTTATGTGGATTTGCGACCTTTAGCCTCGGATCCCAAAATTTTGAAACATCTTGCAGATTATCTTTTGGAAATGCTTCCTTTGGATAATGTTGATCTTATTTGTGGTGTTCCTTATGCCGCGCTTCCAATGGCTACAGCAATGTCTTTGGAAAGCTACATTCCGTTAATTATTAAAAGAAAAGAAGCAAAAAGCTACGGAACGAAAAAATTAATTGAAGGAATTTACCAGAAAGGACAAAATTGTCTTTTGGTGGAAGATGTTATTACTTCCGGAAAATCGCTTTTAGAAACCATTCCGGAAATTGAATACGAAGGAATTTCAGTTTCGGATATCGTGGTGGTTTTAGATCGGGAACAAGGCGGAAAACAAATGTTGGAAGAAAAAGGATATCGTGTTCACACGCTTTTCAATATTACAGAAGTTTGTAAAATGTTGAAAGAAGAAGGGATGCTTTCTGATGATGAAGTAACCAGAATCAACGATTTTTTGGCAGGAAATACCATAAAATTTGAAAAAGAAACCAGACTTTCCTACGAAGATAAATTGAAAGATGCCCAACATTCTGTAGCACAGAAAATTTTAGAAATTGCTATTGAAAAAAAATCAAATCTCATCGCTTCTGCAGATGTTATCACTACGCAGGAATTGTTGGATTTAGCCGAAAAAGTTGGACCTAACATTGTTGCTTTAAAAACGCATATTGATATCATCACCGATTTTGATCAGGAAAAAACGATTTTGGCGCTAAAAGATATCGCTTCAAAACATAATTTCCTGATTATGGAAGACCGTAAATTTGCAGATATCGGAAATACGCAGGAATTACAATTTTCATACGGAACTTACAAAATTTCGAATTGGGCAGATTTTGTCACTTCACAAGTTATTGGTGGTTACGAAAGTTTAGATTGCTTCCGTAATGTTGGTGTTGTTGCAATTATCGGAATGTCTTCCAAAGGAACTTTAACCGATCAAAATTATCGTGATGAAGCCACAAAAATTGCACTTTCCCATCCTAATGTCATTGGCGGAGTTTCACAAAACCTGCTTCCTTCAGAACTTTTATTGTTTACTCCTGGTGTTAATTTAGCAGATAAAGGAGATGGAAAAGGACAGCAGTATAACACACCAGAACATGTTTTCAAAAATTTGAAAACCGATTTTATGATTGTAGGAAGAGGAATTTATAAATCAGAAAATCCTGAACAAGCTTCTTTGCAATACAAAATTGCAGGTTGGAACGCTTATGAAGATTCACTTTCTTAACACTATTTTACTTTTTTTTTGAATTAATAAGAAGCTTATGAAATATCTTCTTTTGGCGCTTATTTCGGCGATTTTGCTTTCCGTTTCATGGCCTACGTATGGAGTTCCTTTTTTTATATTTTTTGCACTAGTTCCATTATTGATGATGGAACACGAAATTTCTAAATTTTCAAAAATGAAGAATAAAGGTTGGATGGTTTTCGGACTTTCCTATCTTACCTTCATCGTTTGGAATATCGTAACAACAGGTTGGTTGTATGGATCAAAAAATCCTGATGGAAGCCATTCTTTAATGGCCGTAGTTTTTCCGGTTTTGGTGAATTCGCTGTTGTATTCCTTGGTTTTTCAACTGTATCACTGGTATAAAAACTGGCAGGGAACTTACTTTGGTTTAGCCTTTTTTGTCGCTATTTGGATGAGTTTTGAAAAATTTCATTTGGGTTGGGAATTAACTTGGCCTTGGTTGAATTTAGGGAATGTTTTTTCAGATTATCCTAAACTGATTCAATGGTATGATACTTTGGGAGCTACTGGAGGTAGTTTTTGGATTTTACTTGTGAATGTGATGATTTTTTACACCCTAAGAATTTGGCAGGCAGGAAGAAAACAAAAAAGTTTATGGATAAATTCATCAATTGTTTTGGGATTAATTATTTTACCCATGATTATTTCTTTGATGAAATACAATTCATTTGATGAAAAACCTTCAGGTGAAGTTAGCGTATTGCTTTTACAGCCGGATTTGGATCCTTACCACGAGAAATATTCCAAAGACAGTTTAACGATTTTAAATGATTTGCTCAGTTTAGCGCAGAAAAATTCCACCGGAAAAATAGATTTTTATATTGCTCCGGAAACTGCACTTCCAGGTTATGGATCCATTTCAGAAAGAGGAATTGAAAAAAGCATTCTTATGGATTCGCTGCGGAAATTTACTGCAAAACATCCAGGTTCTGTTTTTGCGACCGGAATTTCTTCGCATAAATTTTTCCCCAATGGATTGGAAGCTTCAAAAAATGCTTATAAAACTTCACAAGGATTGATGGTGGAAAGTTACAATACTGCAGTTCAAGTTTCCGAAAATCAGAAAACACAGATTTATCATAAAGGAAAATTGGTTCCCGGTGTAGAAATTTTCCCTTACATGAATGTTTTGAAACCACTTTTGGGAAATGCCATGATTAATTTGGGTGGAACTGTGGCTTCTTTGGGAATTGATGAAGAAAGAAAAATTTTTAAAAATCCTTTCAACAAAGGAAAACTCGCACCGATTATTTGTTATGAAAGTATCTATGGTGAGTTTACCACAGAATATGTAAAAAAAGGAGCCAATTTTTTAGCCATAATGACCAATGATTCTTGGTGGGGCGTTACGCAAGGACACCAACAGCTTTTATCTTATGCCAAACTTCGTGCTATAGAAACGCGAAGAGAAATTGCAAGGGCAGCAAATTCCGGGATTTCTGCGCATATCAACGCTTTAGGTGATGTTCAGGAAGATACTTTTTATGGAGATGAAACCGCACTTCCTGCAAAAATAAAACTGTATGAAGAAAAAACTTTTTATGTGAGAGCTGGAGATTTGCTTTCCAGAGTTTCCATCTTTGCATTAGGATTTCTTGTTTTTTATGCATTGATAAAATGGTTTCAGGAAAAAAAATCAAAAACAAAGGCACTGCCCAAAGTGAAAAAGTAAAAATAAAAATAATTAATTTGGAATTATTTGCCTAACTAAAAAATTCTTCCTATTTTTGCACTCTCAAATATTTAAGTAGTAAATAAGAACATCGAGATATGTCAAGAATTTGCCAAATAACAGGAAAGCGTGCAATGGT